>JANWLQ010000197.1 GCA_025450725.1 Terriglobales bacterium | reverse complement strand
GTAGGGCTAGGCGCGGCGGGCGCGCGGCCAGCGGGCGGTGATGGTGCTGGAGATGCCGCCGCGGGGGGTGAAGCGTCCCTCGACCAGGGCCCACTTAGGCTTGGTGGCGGCGACGACGTCGTCGAGAATGCGGTTCACGGCGTTCTCGTAAAAGATCCCGAGATTGCGGTAGGCGAGCAGGTACTCTTTGAGCGACTTCAACTCGACACACTGGCGCAGCGGCATGTAGGTGATGGTCAGCGTGGCGAAATCGGGCAGGCCGGTCTTCGGGCAGACCGAGGTGTACTCAGGCACGGCAATGGCGATTTCGTAGCCGGCATACTGATTGGTCCAGGTCTCGAGCTCGGGCAAAGGTGCGTCAATGCCCGCCGCCGCCTGTTGGTCGGTGTACCGTCTCGGATTTTTCGACATGGGGAAAGGATACCAGTTTCAATCCCTGCATCTTCAGCCACTCGTTGTGCAATTCGGCGCCCACAAGAATTGCGAGGGCGAATATATAAAACCAAAGCATGAGCGCGATTACCGCGCCGAGTGATCCGTACACCACCGCGTAATGGTTGAAGTGGTTGAGGTAGACGGCGAGCAGCGCCGAAGCAATGATCCAAAGCACGAGGGCACAGGTAACCGCGGGGTAGACGCCGTGGCCTTCGCGGTGCACATTGGGCGCAAAGCGATAGAGCAGCCGCACCGCCATGATCATGAAGGCCAGCACCAGCCCCCACCGTATCAACGGCCAAGTTAGCGTCAAGGCAAACCCGGCGTGGAAAGGTCCGGCCACGATGGTTAGAATCTTTTGCCCCAGCACCAGCAGCATGAGAGCGAGGGCAATAAAGATCCCGGCACTCAGCGTGAGACCAAACGCAGTCAGCATCCTCCGCCAGTAGGGGCGCGTTTCGGGCACTTCATAAGCGGCATTTAATGCCGACATCAGGCCGGCGAAGCCCTGCGACGAGGAGTAGAAAAGGAGGACTAACCCAACACTGATCAAGCCGGGCACATGGTTCTGCAGCAAATTGTGCAGCTCGCGCGAGACCAGGTTGGCGGCATCGTAGGGCAGGTCGCGGCTCAGCGCGTACACCAGGTTGTTGGTCAGAGACTGCAGGCGCAAAGTGCCCAGCAGCGCCGCCACGATCAAGATGGTCGGGAAGAGGGCAAACATGAAGTAGAACGACAGCGCCGCGGCCCAGTCGAGCATGTCGTCCTTGATCGACGCCTTGACCGTCGCCCGAAGCAGCCGTATCCAAGCCATGTCTTCTAGGATGCTTGACAAGGCGGGCGGGCGGTGACATAGTCTGTCTATGTCAAGAGATGAGATCCCGCCCGGAACACTGCACCTGTTGATTCTGAAGACGCTGGCCCGCGCCGAACCTGGGGCATTGCACGGGTTTGAGATCGCGGAAGCGATTCTGCGCTTGTCGGAGGTGCTGCAGGTTGAAGAGGGGTCGCTGTATCCGGCGCTGCAGCGGATGCTGATCAAGGGGTGGATACAGGGGCAATGGGGCGTGACGGCCGACAACCGGCGGGCGCGGTACTACCGGCTGACGGCGGCGGGGCGGAAGCAGCTGGAGGCGGAGCTGGTGCGTTACGCCCGGGTGCAAACGGCGATTGGGAAGGTGATCCATGCTCAGTGACTTTTTGCGACGCGTCACGATGTTGGTGGGCCGCCGGCGTTTCAATCGCGAGCTGCGGGAGGAGATTGAGCTGCACGCCACCCTGCGCGGAGACGGGCGGAGATTCGGCAACGATCTGCGGTTGCGGGAACAGAGCCAGGACGCGTGGGGCTGGCGGTGGCTGTCGGACTTCGGCCAGGATGTGCGGCATGGATTGCGGCTGCTGGCGCGCACGCCCACGCTCACCTGCGTGGCGCTGCTTTCGCTGGGTTTGGGGATCGGGGCGAATACCGCGTTATTTTCACTGACCGACGCGCTTTTGCTACGGGCGTTGCCGGTGGCGCATCCGGAAGAGTTGATGGAACTCGGTACCCAAGGGCCGCGCTCGGCCCGGATGAGCCCCGTATTCAACGGCCCGCTGTGGGAGCAGGTGCGTCAGCATCAGGATGTATTCGACGGCGTGTTCGCGTGGTCGGGAACACAGTTCAACTTGAGCCGCGGGGGCGAGCTCGAATTGGTGAATGCGGTGCAGGGCAGCGGGGAATATTTCTCGACCCTTGGGGTTCGGGCGGAAGCCGGGCGGCTTTTTGGGCCGGGCGACGACCACCCCGCGTGCCCGGCCATCGCCGATATCAGCGACGGGTTTTGGCACAGCCGATTTGGCGGATCGGACGCGGCGATGGGGGCGACGCTGAATCTATCCGGCCACCTTTTTCAGGTGATTGGAGTCATGCCGCCGGAATTCTTCGGCGTCGAGGTGGGGCGGCGACCCGACATAGTCGTGCCCTTGTGTACGGAGGCAATTACAGCGCCCCGGGCGTTGCTGGGGGATTTCTTTGGCTGGTGGCTAAACATTGTGGGGCGGGTGCGGCCAGGGGTCAGTGAGTCTGCGGCATCGGCGCGGATCGCGGCGATGGGCCCGGGCTGGATGGCGGCGGCGTTGCCGGGCAATTTCCCTTCCGACCGGCGGAGCAGGTATGTGGCGGAACGCTGGATGGTGATGCCAGCGGCGCAAGGAAGCTCACGGCTCCGCGCCCTCTATGGCTCGCCGCTTGAGGCATTATTGGTCATTGCCGGCCTGGTGCTGCTGGTGGCGTGTGCGAACTTGGCCGGACTACTGTTGGCGCGAGCCACTGCGCGGCGACAGGAAATCGGAGTTCGGCTCAGTCTGGGAGCCTCGCGGGCGCGGCTGATACGGCAACTGCTCACGGAGAGCATGTTGCTGGCGGTTGGAGGTGTGCTCGTGGGAGTGGGTTTCGCCTATTGGGCGACGAACGGGGTGCAGCGCTTTCTTTCCGCCGATTTAAATCTCTCGCTTGATAGCCGCGTGCTGATGTTCACAGTTGCCCTAACGGCCGTGACCGGGCTGCTGGTCGGCATCGTGCCGGCGCTGCGCGCCACCGACGTACAACTGGCGTCCCAAGCCAAGCCGGGTGCCGCGGTGAAAGCTTCGGGGTCGCACGGGCTGGGGAGCCGTTCCCTGGTGGCGGGACAAATTGCCGTATCGTTGGTGCTGCTGGCGGGTGCGGGATTATTTCTTCGGAGCTTTCGTAGCCTCACTGCGGTGCGGCTCGGCATGAACCCAGAGCAGTTGCTGCTGATCAAGGTTTCGCCGTCTTCCAACCGTCCGAGCGACACGGCGGCGCTTGCCGCGAACACGCGGGCGCTCGATGAATTGCGTCGGCTGCCGGGAGTGGAGTCGGCGAGCGAGTCATTTATGGTGCCGACCAGCGGATTGCAGTGGGACAACGCCGTACATGTGGCGCAAGGGGCGGCTCCGGCAACGGGAGTGCCGGACGCCTACTTCAATGCCGTATCGCCGGGGTACTTCGCCACGATGCAAACGGCGCTGCTGCGTGGCCGGGACTTCCGCGATACCGATGCGAGCGGCGCACCATTGGTCGCCATCGTCAATGCAACCCTGGCGCGGCAGCTTTTTCCTCGGGGCGATGCGATCGGCCACTGGATCGAGGCCGGCGACGAGGCGGATGAACCGACGAACCGGCCGCCGCCGACGCAGATCGTCGCGGTGGCCGAGGACGCGGCCTATAAAACGGTGCGCGAGCCTGTGCCGCCCACGGTCTACTATCCCATCACGCAGATCGCCCATCAATTTCCCACCACGGCATTCGAGCTGCGATCGATGCTGCCGGAGGCGGTTCTCGAAAGCGAGGTGAAAGGCGCGTTCGCCCGCTTCGCTCCGCGAACGACGTTCCAGTTGCAGACGATGGAGGCGCAGGTCGCCGCCGGTATTCGACCCGAGCGCATGCTAGCCATGGTGTCGGCGCTATTTGGCGGACTGGCGTTGCTGCTGACCGGTATTGGGCTCTATGGCGTCATGGCCTACCTGGCGAACGGGCGGCGCAAGGAATTTGGCGTGCGGCTGGCGCTGGGGGCGGGGCCGCAATCCATTCAGGCATTAGTGATGCGCGAGGCGGTGGGCATCATGGGCGCGGGCACAGCGATGGGCGCGCTGGCGACGTGGATTCTTGCACGCGAGTTGCGCGCCAAGGTGGATGGACTGTTGTTTGGCCTGAGCGCCACCGATATGTCGACGCTCACGCTGGCGGCAGGGGCTCTGGCGCTGGTGGCGCTCGGTGCGGCGGCGTGGCCGGCGCAGCGGGCGGCGCGAACCGACCCGATGGCTTCGTTAAGGGAAGAATGAGTTGGCTCGGCCAACTGCTGTTGAGGGAACAATGAACCGCGGGGCCCGCTACTTCTTGAGTCTCGGATCAAATGGGTAGGCGATGACCTCAACGATCCGGATATCCGGGGCAAGCCGGTGCAAAGGGTTAAAAAGACAATTCATGGTCTCCGGCACCAGGGCACTGGGCACCCGCAGTAGCGGGCTTTCATTGCGCGCAAGCCAGGCTGAGCCCAGCTCGCGGGTGACGCTTGGCTGCGATCTCCAATCGTCGGGCAGGTCAGCGGGATTAATCGACGGCATTTCGGTGAGCGCGACATTGGGCGCTTCGATCTTCTGCAGCTTGTATTCAGGTGGAACGTAGCCCGCCGAGGTGTGGACACATGCCTCCAGAAGAGCCGCCGCGGGGCTCTCGGCTAAATAGACAATCGCGCGGCCCGCGTAATGCCAGCGCGCCGCCGCTTTCAGTCCGCCAACGCCGCTCAGATCGGGATGACTGCTGATCCTCCACAGCAGCATTAGACAAACATGCCTTCGTCAATTTGAACGAGAAGTTCCTCGACCATCCTGCTGCCGGTGTCGGTTTTCAATAAGGAAAGCGGCACACGGCCTTCGAGGCGCGGGTGCGGTTTTCGTAGCCAGGCCAAGGCTCGCTCGCGGCTTCCATACACCGATTCGGCCAGGGACAGGACGCGAAGCGCGCGCAATACCCGGTCAGATTCCTCGATTGTCAGCTTCTCGCGGCGCGAACGACGATGTTGGAGAGTTCGCGACGGGATGATTACCGCGTCAATTTCCGAGCGTTCCAAGCCGAGGGAGTGCAGCCGTTTGAGCACTGACGGCGCCAGCCGGCCTTCGACAATCTGAAGGATTTCGCCTTCACTGGCTGGCGCATTCACGCCCAGCCAGGTGCCGATTTGAGCGTTCGCGGCATTCATTAACTACATTATGCCACATTGATCGTGGCAAAATGTAAGCACTTTGACTGGCGCGGGGCTCGGGCGGCCAAAGGCCGCCCTCAGCCCGCTTACAGCGGTCCCCGGCGCGCAGGCCGGCCTTGGTGAGGCCGGCCAGCGTCCCATGGGCGGCCCCGCCTCTCGGGCCTGGCGCGGGGCTCGGGCGGCCACAGGCCGCCCTCCGCCCGCTTACAGCGGTCCCCGGCGCGCAGGCCGGCCTTGGTGAGGCCGGCCAGCGTCCCATGGGCGGCCCCGCCTCTCGGGCCTGGCGCGGGGCTCGGGCGGCCACAGGCCGCCCTCCGCCCGC
>JANWLQ010000196.1 GCA_025450725.1 Terriglobales bacterium | reverse complement strand
GCCGCCTTGCTTCAGAATATTTGTTAGATGTCGCAGAGCCCAGCCTCGCACTGGGAGTCATCTTCTCCGGGCACGAGAACCGCTGGCAGAGCATGGAAATGATTGCAATGAGTGCCGGCGCCGGCGCACTATTTTCCTCGGTGCTCAAACGCGCGGCCAGCCGCGAGCGCCCCTTCACCATTGGTGATGCCAATGGAGCCTTTCTCGAGGGCGGCGATTCGTTCCCTTCCGGGCACACCACGATCGCATTTTCGATTGACTCCGCGCTCGTGCACCGCTACCCCAAGCGGGGCTGGGTGCGCTGGGCGGCCTACGGCCTTGGCACAGCGGTCGGTGCACTGCGCTTCACCGCGAAGCAGCACTACCCGACGGATATAGCCATCGGCGGCGGCCTGGGCTACCTGATCGGTCGCTGCGCTATTGACTGCCACTGATTCCCCCATCCGCGGCTTGCCGAAGCGGCTGCGATTGCGGAGGAGGGCAGGCGGGCGTACGCTAATGCCGTGCCGAAAATGGCACCGTGCCGCGCCGCGTTTGTATCGGCTTTTGCAGGCTTCGCCTTGTTCCCTGCGACGCAGAGCGCGAATCAGGGGAAGCCGACGCTTATGACCCCATCCGAGGCGCGTGACTTCCGTCACTGACGGCCGCGGCGGCGGTTTTACATGATCGCACCATGAGGACGGGGACGACGGCGGATGGGACAATCGAGCACGAGCACGCCATGCAACGAGTTCTGAAGGCGTGGATTATCACCGGGCTCCTCTTCATGCTGCTGCCGGGAACGTTTTTTGGAGTCTGGAATCTGATTGGCATGAGCAGCGGCGAGACGATGATGGCGATTCCTCCCGCCTGGCTGCAGGCGCATGGGCACGCACAGGTGTTCGGCTGGGTGGGCAGCTTTATCCTGGGGATCGGGTTCTACTCACTCAACAAAATGGCTGGGAATGCGCCCGCGGGAGCACGCGCCGCCTGGGTAAGCTGGGCGCTCTGGACGCTCGGAGTGGGCCTGCGCTGGTGGGCGAACATTACCCTGCACACGTGGCGTATCGCCTTGCCCGCGTCCGGATTGGCCGAACTGACCGCCTTCATGATCTTCTTCCGGACCGTGTCGCGGCACAAGCCGGCGGGCGCCGCCGGGCCCTCGCAACCGCGGCCAATCTGGATGAAGTTGGTGCTCCTCGCCAATCTCGGATTCGCAGCGGCGCTGCTGGACAACCTGGGGCTCGTAATGAGGACCGCACTGGTCTCCAGCACACCCGCCATCGCCACGCCGGCCGATCAATTATTCCTGACGCTTGTGCTCTGGAGCTTTCTCGTACCTTTAATTTGGGGTTTCAACGCGCGCTGGATGCCGGTCTTTCTAGGCCTACGCGAACCTTCCGCGCGGGGGCTGGTGGCCGCGTGGCTGATGGCCCTGGGCGCGGTGCTCGCGGCGTTATTGGCCGGGGCCTGGCTGCTTTCCGGCATTTTGGCGATGGCCGCGTCGGTCACGGCGGCGCTGGCGCTGCACATTCCGCGGCGATCCGAGCGGCCGCCCAAGACCGCGGGAGTTCACGCGTCATTTCCCTTCTTTGCGCGTCTGCCTTACGCGTGGCTGCTGGTCGCGAGCGCGCTTTCCATTCTGGCGCCGCTCGCCGATCGGGCCGGCGGTATTTGGGGCGCATCGCGCCACGCTCTAACGGTGGGCTTCGTCGCTGCCATGGTGCTTGTCATCGGGCAACGGGTGCTGCCGGCGTTTTGCGGGATGCGAGTGCTCTTCAGTCAGCGGCTGATGTTCTGGTCTTTGGCGCTGTTGAATCTCGGGTGCCTGTTGCGGGTGGGTAGCGAGCCCTTAGCTTATGAAGGCATTTGGCATGCGGGCTGGTCGGTGCTGCCAGTTTCGGGGATGCTGGAGTTGAGCGGAATTGTTCTGTTCGCGGCCAACATGTTTTTGACCCTGGCCCGTCCGCCGGAACACCTGCGCTTGCACTCAATAAGGCCGGTGGGATCGCGCTTATCATGAGGCATGACTCCTCCCGCCGCCGGGGCGCAGCAGATTCTGGGTGCGACACAGCTCTTTGCCGCGCTCGATCCATCTGAGTTGAACGCTCTGGCGGCGCGCTGCCGCCGCCAAAGCTTCGCCCGCGGCGAGACTCTCTTTCATGAGGGGCAAGCCTGTCGCGGCCTCTACATCGTGATCACCGGCCGCGTGCGCATTTTCAAGACTTCGGCGGGTGGCCGCGAACAGGTTTTGGCGGTGGAGGGACCAGGCGCGTCCGTAGCCGAGCTACCGGTCTTTGACGGCGGCGCCTATCCCGCTTCCGGCGGGGCACTCGAGCCAACCGAGGCGCTGTTTCTGGCGGGCGAGGAGCTGCGTGCGCTGTGCCTCGAACGCCCCGAGGTCGCGCTCAAGCTACTGCGCAATGCCGGGGCACGGCTCCGCCGCCTGGTTGGCCTGATCGAAGAACTCTCTTTCGCCACCGTCCGCCATCGCCTTTCGGCGCTTTTGTTGCGCCAAGCCGTTACCGGCCGGAAAGGGCCGCGCGGTGTGGTCTTCCCGTTGCCCGGCAGTCATCAGGAAATCGCCTCCCGCATCGGAACTGTGCGCGAGCTGGTCTCGCGGAATCTGGCCCGTCTGCAGGCCCAGGGCTTGATCGAAGTCCACGATCACGAGGTCACGCTGCTCGATCGCGATGGGCTCGAGGCCGAGCTGTCTGAAGGCTAACGCTCCGGTGACTTCAGTCACTGCATTGCCACGGACGGCGGCGTAATCTCGGACCATGCCTAAAAAAACTGTTGCTGAAATCGCTCTCGACAATCCGGCCAGCGTGCGCGTCTTTGAGGAACTCGGTATTGATTATTGCTGTGGCGGCAACGTCAGCCTGGAGCAGGCCTGCGCCCACGCCGGCGTTTCCTTTTCCGATGCCCATCGCAAGCTGGTCTCGCTCGACGCCCCGGCGGGGGACGACCGCGACTGGAGCCGGGTCGGGCTCAATGAATTGACCACCCACATCGTGGAGCGGCACCACGCCTTTGTCCGCCGCGAGGCGCCTCATATTGAATTGTTGCTGGCCAAAGTCGTGGCGCGCCACGGCTCAGGCAATCCCGAGTACGCGACGATTGAGGAGACCTTCCGCGCGGTCAGCAGCGAACTCATGGCCCACATGCTGAAAGAGGAGAAGGTACTGTTCCCTCTGATTGCGTCGTTGGAAGCAGGCGCCGCCGGCTCGGTTCAGGCGCCGATCGCCCGCATGATGGCTGAACACGACGATGCCGCCACGCTGCTTCGGCAGATCCGGTCGTTGAGCCACAATTTTGTCCCGCCCGACGGCGCCTGCCCCACACTGCGAGCCACGCTGGCTTCGCTGGACGGGTTTGAGCGCGATCTGCATTTGCATGTGCACCTGGAAAACAATCTTCTGTTTCCGCGCGCCCTGGCGCTGACGGAAGGCTTGAGGCGGGCGAGCTGAACGAGGCGGTGCGAGTGCGGCGCGGATGCGTGCGAGACTTCGTCTTGGGCCTTGCTCATGGGCATTCAACATGACCCAACGATGCATCGCCGTCCACGCGCAGGGCATCGAAATAAAGTGATGGATCTCCGAAGAAGGGATTTTGTTGTTTGCCCTCTGAATCGCAAACCGCAGGAGGACGGCGGCAGGAATGCGAAGGAGAGCCAGTGGAACCCAGCGTGAAACGCCGGGCGGCGGGCGGGTAGTGGTGCGAGGTTCTTGCCGTCTCCCTCGCTTTGTGGCGACTCCGGGACCGGTAAACTCGGTCAACTGAACAACCCGGGGAACCAACTCCGCAGGCACCCGCCCGCTTTAGGTATGATCCTAGTTAAGGATCAACCTATGTCTCAGAACATTACCCGACGCAACGCCATTGCCCACTCTGCCCTGCTGATGCTGGCCGCGGCCGCGGGCGGCGCCGCGCAAACGCCGGCGCCTTCCCAGGGCCACGGTCCGGTTTTTGTTCATGACTTGCCGGAGGTGACGATGAAAGACTGGCAGGTTCACGTGAGCTACGTGGACATGGCGCCAGGACGCGTGGGGAAACCGCACCGCCATCCCGGGTTTGTCCTCGCCTATGTGCTCAAGGGCGCCGTGGTCACGAAGATCTCCGGACAAGACGAGAAGACATACCAGGTGGGCGAGATGTTTTATGAGCCGCCGGGTTCGACGCACCAGGTCTCGCGCAACGCCAGCAGCACGGAGCCGGCGCAATTGCTGGCAATGATCTTCGCTCCGAAGGGCGTTCCGTTGACCATGCCTGCTGCAGGCGAGTAGCTAGGGTTTCGCGGGCGTAAAGATCGAAGTTGAGGGGTGGAACTCCGACCAGGCGAACCAGTACTCTGGCTCGAGAATGAGACCGGTGAGTGTGGCGCCGTGGAGCGGGCCGGTCAGGCAGTGTCCGTACGCGTCCCAAGTGGAGTGGGTCTGGCGGTCCTCAAGGCGGGTGCGCGAGGCTTTGGCGGCGGTGAACGCGAGCGTGCGGCCGTGGTAACGGCGATCGAAGGCGGTGGAGGTATCCGTATCCGACTGGTGCACGACAAGAATGGGCGTACCTCCGAGGATTGTATTGACCAACGGCGTTTGCCGCAAAGCGTCGGTAGGTAGCGCCAGTCCGGCGCCGTTGACCTCAAGGCCAACCACGGGGGTGTGCGGCGGCAGGCGATCGTCCTGGCGCAAGGCTCCCTTGGGAGCGGCCGCGGTGGCGACGACGCCGCGCGCGAGCACGGCATTCATTTGCGGGATGCGGTCGGCGTAGCCGGGCAGCGGCTTGAGGACGAGCGTGCCGGGGTGCAGGCGCTGCCACTCCGACCAGGGCGTGAGCAGAAACGGATAGAGCGGCAGGTGCTTGCCCTCAAGGGGGCCGGAGATGGCGGTGGTGGTGGACTGCTGCCAGGAGCTGCCGGTGAGTCGGTCGCGGAACAATTCGTTGCCGCCGCGCACGCCGCCGGTATCGAACTCAAGCCGTTTGCCGTTCATTGCGGCCCTAAACACGAGGGCCGTGCCACAGTAGCTTCACCAGGTGATGGCGATAGGGCCGTCGGGCATGTGGTCGTTGACGACGCCATGCTGCGCCAGGATCGCCGCGGGGTAGGCTTTGGCGATGGTGCCGGCGGTAACCCCGAGCACCCAGTCATTCGGGCCGAGAAATGCCGCCTGGGCGGCAGGCACGAATTGGGGAGCGTCCACCGCCTTGTACGGCATTCGCTGGGCGCCCGCGGTCTTGGCGGCAGGCGCCGCCTGGGCGGCGAGGCCGACGGGAAGGAGCAGACCCAAACTTAGAATCCAGCCCGGTCTCATAAGACATAGACTACATTAGTTCGCGCCGAGGCGTCACCAGAGTTGAATAGCCGGCGGACCGAAAAAATGCGTCGCAGTGAACACGACAGGCATCGAAGTGGGAGGACGATCCCCATGGGCGCTGAGCACCTCCAACTCATCACCGCGATCCCATGGGATGTGCGAGGCGGCAGCGGTTGTTACGTCGGCACGAACACGCTCACGCAGACGTTGCGCGGCATGGGTGTCGCAGTCACTCTCGTTCAACCTACAATCAAGACGCCGTTATTTACGACCACGCGCTGGCTCTTCAATGAGAGCCTGCGTTGGCGAAGGTTTGACGGCGCCGCCACGATTGGCGTGGACGCGGATGGCTACGCCATATACCGCGGCAGCAAGGCTCCGCCGCATATCGCCTGCATAAAAGGCGTGATGGCGGACGCGGCGCGCTTCGAAAGCGGCGCCACGCGCGTCAGCCTGGATTTCCAGGCTCGTCTCGAGAAGCGGCACGCGCGCCGCGCTGATCTGGTGGTCACGACCAGCCGCTACTGCGTCCAGAGGCTGGAGGAAATGTACGGCGTGACCGGTGCTGTGGTCGTGCCGGAATTGATTGACCTGGATGCATGGCGGCGCTATCTCGGCGCCAATCCGGCGGCGAGCGATCCGCGAAAATTCACGGTACTTTCGACCTGCCGGTTCTACCCGCGCAAGCGGCTGCAGATGCTGCTGCGCGCGGCGGCGCAGTTGCGGACGGCGATTCCGGAGCTCGAGATCCGCATCGTGGGGAACGGGCCGCAGCGCAGCATGCTGCACGCGCTGAGTCGGGAGTTGGATTTGGATTCCGTGGTTCACTGGCTGGGAGACGTGTCGCGATCGCGGCTGGCTGAGGAATACAATCGGTGCGACATATTCTGCCTGCCGAGCGTGCAGGAAGGGTTCGGCATTGTGTT
>JANWLQ010000195.1 GCA_025450725.1 Terriglobales bacterium | reverse complement strand
TCAACGCCGCCGGCGATGTTGATAGCGTCTTCGACAAGGACCTGAATCAGGAACTCCTCTCCGCTCCCATGCGGCTCTCCTTCCAGTCCGAGGCGCCTTCGGTTTGGCCGGCCTGGACCATGGATTATAAGGACCAGATCGCTCCGCCCCGCGCCTTTGTCTCCGGCCCCGCCCATGTTCGCATTGCCGCGCGCGGGCCCGCCGAGGCGACGCTCGAGATCACGCGCGACTCCGAGGGCTCGCACTTCGTTCAAACCGTCTCGCTCGCCCGCGGCGGCGGACGGGTTGAATTCGGCGTCAGCGTCGATTGGAAAACACCGGGCACGGCGCTCATGGCCGATTTCCCGCTCACCGCTTCCAATCCCCAGGCCACCTACAACTGGGACATCGGCACGATTCAACGTCACAATGACGAGGAGCGCCAGTTCGAAGTCGCGAGCCATCAATGGGTTGATCTCACCGACGCCAGCGGCAAATTCGGCGCCACAATCCTGACCGACGTCAAGAACGCCTCCGACAAACCCGACGACCACACCCTGCGCCTTACGCTGCTCTACACTCCCGGCCTGCACAATCGCAATTACAGCGATCAGGCGACGCAGGACTGGGGCCATCACGAAATCACCTTCGGCCTGGTCGGTCACAGTGGCGATTGGAAATCCGCCAACGACGCAGCCGAGTGGCAGGCCTATCGCTTGAACGTACCCTTGGTCGCGTTCCGCACCTCCGTCCACAGCGGGTCGCTGGGGCGCGAATTGTCGCTGCTCACCGTGAGCAATCCCCATATCCGCGTCCTGGCAATGAAAAAGGCTGAAACCAGCAACGATGTGGTGGTGCGCCTGGTCGAGCTTGACGGTCAACCCCAGCCTGCAGTCAAAATCCACTTTGCCAAGCCCGCCCAGTCGGCCACTGAAGTCAACGGCCAGGAGCAAAGGCTGGGCGATGCGACGGTTGCCGACGGCGATCTGGTAGCCGATTTCTCGGCTTACCAGCCGCGCAGCTTCGCGGTTCATTTCGCCGAGCCGGCGGAGGCCTCAAGGCCCACTTCCGCCGCGGTCAAACTCGACTACGACATCGCCGCCGCCACTCCCGACCATACTCCGTCTACGACCGGCTTCGATGGCGCTGGCGCAAGCTACCCGGCGGAAATGCTACCCGCCGCGGTCAACTATGCCGGCGTTGCATTCCAACTGGCATCGCCCACCGGCAACGATGCCGTCACCGCTCATGGCCAGACCGTGCGCTTGCCTGCCGGGCATTTCACGCACCTTTATTTGTTGATGTCGGCTGTGGGCGATCAATCCGGCGCGGTCACCATCGCCGGCAAATCGCATGCCCTGGCGGTGCAGGACTGGACCGGCTTTGTGGGCCAATGGGACTACCGCGACTGGCAGGATCTCTCGATGCCCGGCCGGGACGGCAGGCCGCGGACCTACCAGCTTTACGCCGGCCTCCACCCCGGCTACGTGAAGCGCGCTCCCATTGCCTGGTTCGCCAGCCACCACCATCTCCCAGACGGCACCAACGCGGCTTATAGCTACAGCTATTTGTACGCCTACGACATCGCCCTGCCCGCGGGCGCGACGTCATTCACGCTTCCCAATAATCCCAAGATCCGCCTCTTCGCCGCCACCGCTTCGGCCAGCCCCGGCGCGGTCACCCCGGCGCAGCCGTTGTACGACGTTCTGCCTTATAAGAACGCCGACAGCGCCTTGCTCTACACCCAATCCAGCGGCCCCGACGCGCCCTTCTACCAACCGGCCGCGGCGAACGCCCGCCGCCAACCGCGCCCGTAAACGGCTCGGTCAGCGCCTCCCGGACGCAGTTGGGCGGCCCAAGGGAAGCAGGCCGGGTTGCACGATGCCTCCTCCATATGTATGATGTCCATATATGGACGAGGAGTTAGCGCAGCACGGCGAACAGTTGGAGTCCGAGGCGCTGGCACGGGGCGTCTCGCCCGACGAGGCCCGCGCCGCCGCTCTCGCCGAGTTGGCCCAGTTCCCGCCCGGCCCGCGCTTTGCCGGCGCCTGGGGTGAGCTGCGCGCCATCCTGCGCGGCCTGCGCCGCCGCGCGTCGTTTTCGCTGCTGGTCATCGTTACGCTCGGTCTCGCCATTGGCGCCGCAACCGCCATGTTTACGCTGGTCAATGCGGTGCTGCTCCGCCCGCTGCCCTACCGTGCGCCCCGGCAGCTCGTCGCGCTGCTTGAAACCAGCAATAGTTTTCCCTTAATGTCGCTGTCCTGGCCCGATTACGTGGATTTGCGCGACGGTACGCACGCCTTCAGCGCGTTCGCCGCGACGCGCGGCTCCGACATGATCCTCGCTCATCTCGACGGCGCGGCCACCATGGTGCGCGGCACCCGCGTCACCGCCAATTACTTTGCCATGCTGGGCGTTGCGCCCACCCTTGGGCGCGCCTTTACGCCGGCCGAGGATGGCCCCGGCGCGCCCGATGTCGTCGTGCTCACCCATAACTTTTTTGAGCGTCGCCTGGGCGGCGACCCTCACTGGCTGGGCCGCACGCTCGATCTCGACGGGCGCGCCCGCACCGTGATTGGCGTTATGCCCGCGGGCTTTCCCGGCCTCGCCGCGCCGGAAGACGAGGGCCAGTTCTATACCCCGCTCGGCGCCTTTGCGGCCCAGGACGCCAGTTTTACGCGCCGCGGCAATCACGCCGGCTTGCTCGGCCTGGCCCGCCTCCGCCCCGGCGTTACGCTGCTTCAGGCGCGGACCGAACTCGATGCAGTGGCCGAGCGGCTGGCGCGGCAATACCCGGCAACCGATGCCGGCAATCGTGTCGCGCTGCAGCCGTACCTCGACCTGCTGGTGGGCGATGCGCAATCGTCGCTCCTGTTGCTGCAGCTTGCCGTCGGCCTGCTGTTGATCATCGCCTGCGGCAATGTCGCCAACCTGATGCTGGCGCGCGGTGTGACCCGCGCCAACGAATTCGCTCTGCGCGCCGTTTTGGGCGCCAGCCGGGCGCGGCTATGGACGGCGCAGCTTGTCGAAAGCATGCTTCTCGGCCTCGCCGGCGCCGGCCTGGGGCTGACGCTTGCCTCGGTGCTGTTGCGCTTCGCGCCCCGGCTCGGCTCGCTCATGCTGCCGCGCCTCGGCGCCGCGCCGCTCGGTCTCGGCGCTTCGACCTGCGCCCTGGCCGCCGGCTTGGGAATCGTCTGCAGCCTGGTCTGCGGCGCCGCGTCGGCGACACTTCCGGCCCCGGTCATCCGCTCCTCCGCCGCGCCGCCGGCCCAGCGGCGCTTGCGCTCGCTGCTGATCGTCGCCGAGATGGCGCTCGCGCTGCTGCTCATCGTCGGCACCGGATTGCTGTTGCGCAGTCTGTCGCACCTGGTTTCAGGTGACATCGGCTTTCAAACCCAGGACCGGCTCAGCTTCGTCACCGGCCTCGCCGACGTGCGTTATTCAACCCGCGCCGCGCAGCTTGCCTTTTTTGACCAGGCCACGACCCGGCTCGCCGCTCTTCCCGGCGTCACCGCCGTCGGCGGAGCCTATCCGCTGCCGCTGGCGGTGGGCAACTGGCAGCAATCGTTTCGCGTGCTGGGGCGCGCCCAGCCAGCCGCCCATCAACCACCCTCAGCCGACATCGCCACTGTGCGCGGCCGGTACTTCGATGCCATGGGCATTCGTTTGATCGCCGGGCGGGCTTTCAACCAGCGCGACACCGCAGCCGCACCCGCCGTCGCCGTGGTGGATCGCAACTTCGCCCGCCGCTTCGCCGGCCTTGGCGAGCAGATCGAAACCGATCGCGTGCGCACCATTGTCGGTGTGGTTGACAACGTGGTCGACTACACCAAGCTGGCTACCTCCACCGGCGCGCAGATTTACATTCCGCAGGCCCAGTCTGACTCCAACACCGCCGCCCTGTTTTTCGTGGTGCGTTCGGGCGCACCGGTGGCAGGAGTGCGCGCCGCGGCGCTGGCCCAGATTCAGGCGATTGACCCCGACCAGCCTGTGGACGACATTCTGTCCATGCAGGCGCGGCTCGACGTCGCGCTCTCCGCCCGCCGCCGCGTGTTGGCGCTGATGGCCATCTTCGCCTTGATGGCGCTGCTATTGGCCGTAATCGGCGTGTACGGGGTAATTTCGTTCGCCGTCGCCGAGCGCCGGCACGAGTTGGGCATCCGCCTGGCGCTGGGCGCCGCCCCCCATCGGCTGACCGGCATGGTCCTCGGGCAGGGAATCGGCCTCGCGGCATGGGGCGGAGCCATGGGCATTGTCGTGGCGCTCGCCGGAGGACGCCTCATGGCTGCGCTCTTGTACCAAGTACCGCCCGACGATCCCGCAACGCTCGCTGGCGCTTTCGCGCTGCTCGTGGCTTTTGCCGCGCTTGCCTCCTACCTGCCCGCGCGGCGCGCCCGCCAGGTGGATCCGCTGCAGGTGCTGAAAACCCTCTAGGTGCAGCGGCGGGGCCCAAGGGAAGCGGGCTGAGGGCGGCCCTTGGCCGCCCGAGCCCGCGCCAATCAACAGGCGCTACCGCACCTGCCGCACGATCGGCGCGGAGCGGGTAATCAGGTACACGCCGAACACCACCGCCAGCGCGCCGAGCCAGCGGGTGAGCGATATGTGCTCGCCCAGAAACCAGCGACTGGCCATTAGCAGCAACACATAACTCATGCTGGTCAGCGGGAAGGCATAGCTCAGATCGGCGCGCGAAAGCACCCCCCACCATACCCCCGCCTGCAGGCAGTAGACCCCAATGCCGGCCAACACACGCCAATTCGACAATGCCGCCCAGGCGAACTTCAGCAGCGGCACTACGGCAAACGGCGAGCCCTCGAAGCTCGACATGCGATTAATGCCGGACTTGTACAGAAGTTGGCCGACCACTTCCATGCCAACCGCGATCAGAATCATGAGAAAAACAGTCACTGTGGGTTGTGATTGTGCTGGCCGTGCCTCTGGCGACGTATCCATCTTGACCTACCTATCTTACCCCTGCCATTGGAAGCCATCCGCCTGCGGCAGCCCACAATGCTCCAGCAGCCGGGCGGCGAACTGGTCGGCCATGGCCCCTACCGTCGCCGATTGATCGTAAAAAGCCGGCATCACCGGAAACAGGGTCGCGCCGGCCTCGTCGGCGGCGAGCATGTTGCGCAAATGGATGCGGTTGAACGGAGACTCGCGCACGGCGAGCAGCAGACGCCGCTTCTCCTTCAGCGCCACGTCGGCCGCGCGCTCGATCAGGCTGTCGGCGTGGCCATGCGTGATCGCCGCCAGCGTCCCCATGGAGCAGGGAACCACGATCATGGCCTGCGAGCGGTAGCTGCCGCTGGCAATGTTCGCGCCGATGTTACGGTCGTCGTGGACCTGGGTCTTGGCCGCGGCATGGCCCAGCAGCCGCGCCGCAAATTGCTCGAGCGTGCCTTCGGCGAGCGCCAGTTCCTCGCGTGCCACGCGCATGCCGTGGGGCGAGGCCACGAGATCAACGTGCTCGACCCGCGCGTCGCGCTCCAGGCGCTCGAGCGCCGCGCGGGCGAGAACGGCGCCACTCGCGCCGGTGATGGCGAGCGTAATTGTCATGCGACTAGGAACCAGCCGCCCCGGCGCTAGCCGCCTTGGCATCGCTCTTGATGATTTGCAGCGCGGTCTCGACCAGGCTGCCGATATCGGCCACGTTCGCCGGCATCAGGATGGTCGTGCCCGCCTTGGCAATATTGCCGAACTGGGCCACAAACTCCTTTGCCACCTGCAGCTGCAGCGCCTGGTTGCCGCCCGGCTTGGTCACGCTCTCGGCGATCATCTGGATGGCGTTGGCCGTGGCGCGCGCCACCAACTCGATCGCCTGCGCTTGTCCGGACGCCACATTGATCGAGGCCTGCTGCTCCCCCTCGCTGCGGTTGATCTGCGATTGCCGCTCGCCTTCGGCATTATTGATCTGTTGGGTGCGGTCGCCCTCCGACTTGGCGATGATCGCCCGCTTGCCCCGCTCGGCGGTGATCTGCATCTCCATCGCCTTCACGATGGCGTCCGGCGGGGTGATGTCGCGGATCTCGTAGCGCAGCACCTTGACGCCCCACGTCACCCCGGCCTCGTCCAGCGCCTGCACGACTTCGGCATTGATCGTGGCGCGCGAGCTCAACACCTGGTCGAGATCCATCGTTCCGATGGCGCTGCGCAGCGTGGTTTGCGCGAGCTGGGTGATCGCCAGCTGGTAGTTGCTGCTGCCGTAGCTGGCCAGCTTCGGGTCCATGATTTGGTAGTAGAGGATGCCGTCCACCGTGACTTGGGTGTTGTCGCGCGTGATGCAGACCTGGGGCGAGGCGGTCAGCGGGAACTCGCGCAGGTTGTGCTTGTAGGCGATGTGGTCTATGAACGGGGTAATGATGTTCAGGCCCGCCGGCAGGGTGGCGTGATAACGGCCCAGCCGCTCGAGCACCCACGCGCTCTGCTGCGGAACAATCTGGATGGCTTTGGCGCCGATGATGACCAGCACCAGAACAATGGCAATCGCGACGATGGCGGAAATAGGCATGAAAAATTTCCTTCTCTTAGGACAGGCGCGCGGTCACTTGGGCGCGAGCTCAAGCACGCTGCCGCGCAGCGCGGCAATGCGCAGGTGGTCGCCGACGGTTGCGGCCGGGCCGGTGTAGATGGCATCCCACACCGAGCCGCGGTAAAAAACGCGCAGGCCGGACGGCGTTTCCGCCACTACGCGCACCTCCTGCCCGATATCGGCCGAGGCCAGTTCGACGCCGCGCTCCTGGTGACGGCGCACCCAGGCGGCGACCGGAAAGCCGGCCAGGCACACCAGCGCCAGCGCCAGCAACTGCGATCCAAGCGCGGCCTGGGCGAAGCCCATACCCGCCGCCACACCGAGCGCCGCCGCCAGGGCCAGCAGGTAAATCGTCCGCGAATGCAACTCGGCCACAATGGCGAGTAGCGCCAGGACGATCCAGATCAGGGCGTAAGCGTCAGCAGACATGGGGGTAGCATAACAGGGACAGGCTATTTATGGACGAGAGCAGCTTGAACCGATTGCTGGAGCGCGTGGCCGCCGGCGCCCTCGCGCCCCACGCCGCGGCCGACGAACTGCGCGGCTTCGAAGACTTGGGCTTTGCCCGTGTGGACCACGCCCGCGCCCTCCGCCAGGGCGCGACCGAGGTAATTCTGGGCCAGGGAAAAACCCCGCACCAGGTCGCCGCCATTGCCCTTGCGCTCGCCGCGCGCGCCCCCACTGTGCTCATTACGCGCGCCGCGGAAGACATCTATCAGGCGGTGCTGGAAGCCTTGCCAGGGGCCGTCTGGCACGCGAGTTGCCGCGCCATCACCCTGCGGCGCGAGCCGCCCCCCGCCGGCAAGGGAATCGTGCTGGTGATCTCGGCAGGCACCAGCGACATCCCCGTCGCCGACGAGGCCGCACTCACGGTGGACATGCTCGGCGGTCCGGTCGAGACACTTTATGACTGCGGCGTCGCCGGCCTGCACCGCCTGCTCGCTGAGCGTGAGCGCCTGCGCTCCGCCCGCGTCGTCATCGTGGCCGCGGGCATGGAGGGCGCCCTCCCCAGCGTGGTCGGCGGCTTGGTGGATGCTCCAGTGATCGCCGTGCCCACCAGTGTCGGCTACGGAGCGAGCTTTGGCGGTCTCACGGCGCTGCTTGGCATGCTCAACTCCTGCGCCTCGAACGTCAGCGTGGTCAATATTGACAATGGCTTCGGGGCCGGCTTCGTCGCCGCCACCATCAATCGCGGCTAAAACAGCCTCTGGCGGCAGGGCTCGAGTCGTATCCGAAGGGTGGCTTACTGAGCGATGCGAGACTGCAGCGCCAGGTCTGCGAAACCCGGGGCCCCCAATGCCGCATTGGGCATTGGGGTGGGAAACCCGGGGCCCCCAATGCCGCATTGGGCATTGGTGTGGGAAACCCGGAGCCCCCAATGCCGCTTTGGGCATTGGTGTGGGGCGCAATGGCCCCGTTATCGCCTCGCCCCTTTCACCAAAAAAAGGGGGACGAATGCCACCGTCGGCTGACCGCCGGTGGCATTCGTCCCCTGGTTTGCGGGCCGGGGCTTACTTCTTGCCGGGCGCGATGGAGTCCTTGGCGGCCTTGGCGACGCGGAATTTCACCACGGTCTTGGCCGGGATCTTGATCGCTTCTCCGGTTTGCGGATTGCGGCCCATGCGGGCTTTGCGGTTTTGCTTCACCAGTTTCCCGAGGCCGGGAATGGTGAATTGGCCCGAGCGCTTGGTCTCCTTGACGGCCAGCGCGGCCAGGGTTTCCAGGTAATGCGCCGAGGCTTTCTTATTGAGCCCCGTCGCTTCGGCCAGATTCGAAACAATCATTGTTTTGGTCAGTGCTGCCATGCATCCTCCTCACGCAAGTGGACAAATAACGTTCAAAAACAAAGTGATTGTACACGAGAGCACCACGAAAGAAGCATTTTTACAGGAATATTTTTATCACCATGTTGAGGCTGACGCTGCCCGCCTCCCAGACCGCGGCGAAGCCGGAGCCCTGGTAGATCTCCTCCATTCCCTGTTCCGACTGCGATCGCGTGTAGATCGGCGCCACCCACCAGGCGAGCGCTCCCGGCGCTTCGAGTCTGATGGCAACTTGCCGCCAGCCGTCGTGCAGGGTCAGCGCTTCGGGCCCAAGCGCGCCGGCAAAACGCAGCGAAAACCGTTGCCCTGCTTGCTCAAAATAGCGATCCTCGCCATCCGGTGCGAGCAGATTGAAGCTCGCTTCCAGCACCCGCGCATCGCCCCCGGCGGGCGGTTGCACATCCATTTCGAGGCGATCGCCGTCGAGACGATAGCTGCGCGAACAACCCGCGGTCGCCAGCGCCACCTGCCGGCCGGAGGTGTGCGAGCGCCGGAATCCCCCCGTAACCGGCGCCAGTCGAAGTTTCTGATAATCGTCGAAGGTGGCCCCGGGCGGAGCCAGGAAAATGCGCCCGGTGGCCCGTTCGCAGCGGTCGTAGAGCGGCGGCGAGGACGCGGCGGCGGCTGCGGCGGCTTGCGGAAGATGAGCGGGATTGGGATCGGCCTGGGCATGGTACGCCTCGGGCCGGCGCCGCATCGAGTTCAGCAGGTTGGCATGACGCGATAGAACGTCGAACTCCTCGACCGTGCCGCCGTCAGCCGGGTCAACCAAAACGCGCAGTTGTGGGCCGCGCAACTCGACCACCTCGCCGCCGTCGCTGTGCAAGTCGCGCACCGCGGGCGCTGGTGGCAACGCGGCCTCGGCGGCGAGCAAGTGGCTGAAGGCGACATTGCGCAGGTGGGGGGTATAGAGGCCGCCAAACCAGCCGTGCCAATACACGTCGTTCGCCTGCGCGGCGAGCAGGTGCTCATAAGCCTCGCCGGATGTCTCCATCAGCCGCCGGCTGACATCCAGCATGGTTTTATGCAGCAGGTTCGACTCCCGGTATTTGGTGAAAAACCCGCTCCAGTTTGGATTGCCGGCCCACTGCATCATTTCCGGATAGCTGGCCGTCGGCAAATAAACGAGCCCGCGGGGCGGATGCTCGCGCCGGTACTCGGAAAGCAACACGGTCGGAAAAGTATCGAGCCCTTGAAAAAAACGCTCCAGCCAACCGTCTCGATAGACATGCTCGAAGGTCGAAGGCCAACTGCCGAACTTCTCCAGATCGTCACCCATGGTCACGAGCCGCTCCGGATGCCGCCGGAGAAACTCCAGCGCCTCGGGCTCGGGGCGGAAGGGAATCGCCTGCCGCAGAAAATAGTTGGACGGAACAATCGCCAGCTTTTGCCCGGAACTCTCCGTCAGCCAATAACCGTGCAGATCGTCGTTGGCCAGGCCCGCCGCCTGAAAATGAGAGTCGTCAAGCAGTGTGAATTCGAGGCCGGCTTGGGCGAGGACGGCGGCCAGTTGCGGTTCCCAAACCCGCTCTGCCAGCCAGGCCCCCCGCGGGCGCTCGAAGCCGTGGCGGATCACCGCCCGGGTCAGCTTTTCGAGTTGCGCCTCCTGGTCCCGCGGCGGTATCGCGGCGAGGATCGGTTCGTAGTAACCGCCGCCCAGCAGTTCCAGCCGCCCCTGTGCCGCGAGCTGCCGCATCCGGTCAAGATACTCGGGGTGCTTTTCCGCCAGCCAATCGAGCAGGTACCCGGAAAAATGCAAGTTCACCCGCAGCCCTACGCGCCGCGCGGCGGCTTCCAGAAACGGCCGGTACGAGGTCTGGTAATTGTGCTCGATTACGGAGTCGAAGTTGCCCGCCGGCTGATGGGCATGCAGTACCAGGGCGAGAGGCATGGGTCTATCTTAACGGGCCTACAATAATGGGGAGGGCGGGCGAGAATGAGCGACAATCCATTAAAACTGAAGAGCATCCACCACATCGAGTTCTGGGTGGGCAACGCCAAGCAATCATCGTTTTACTATAGACATGCATTTGGCTTCTCCCAGACCGCCTACCAGGGTCTCGAGACCGGCAGCCGGGAACAGTGCGGCTACGTAATGGATCAGGGCCGGGCGCGGTTTTTGCTCACCACGCCACTCACCGCGAACCATCCCGCGGCGGAACACATTCGCCGCCATGGTGATGGCGTGCACGACATCGCCTTCGAGGTGGACTCGGCCGACGCCGCCTTCGCCGAGGCGGTGAAGCGCGGCGCCCGGCCGGCCGTCGAGCCGCACAGCGTCGAGGACGACCGGGGAAACATCCGCCGCGCATCCATCCACACCTATGGCGAGACGCTGCACTCTTTCATCAGCCGCAACGGCTTCAAGGGAGAGTTTCTCCCCGGCTTTCAAACCGCTCCCATCGCCGGCCGCGAAACCGGCGTGCTGCGTGTGGACCACATCGTCGGCAATGTCGGCCTCGGCGAGATGAACCGATGGGCGGATTGGTACAGCAACGTGCTCGGATTCAAGCGCTTCCTTAGCTTCGACGATAAGGACATCTCGACCGAGTACAGCGCCTTGATGAGCATCGTCATGTCCGACGATTCCGACTCGATCAAATTCCCCATCAACGAACCCGCGGCCGGGCGCAAGAAGAGCCAAATTGACGAATATCTCGAGAGTTATGGTGGCGCCGGCGTGCAGCACATTGCCCTGCAGACGCGGGACATCGTGGATACCGTCAGCGCCCTGCAGCGTAACGGGGTCGAGTTCCTGCGCGTACCCGACGCCTACTACCAACTGCTGCCCGAACGCGTTGGCGCGATTGACGAGTCCTTGAAAGAGCTGGAAAAGCTGGGCGTGCTCGTGGACCGCGATCAGGACGGCTACCTGCTGCAGATCTTCTCCAAGCCGGTCGAGGACCGGCCCACATTGTTTTTCGAAGTGATCGAGCGCCACGGCAGTCGCGGCTTCGGCAAGGGAAACTTCCGCGCCCTTTTCGAGGCCATCGAGCGCGAGCAGGCCGTGCGGGGGAACTTATAGATGCCGACCTACCATCGTTTGGGAACCCTTCCGGCGAAGCGGCATAGCATTTTCCGCAAAAGCGATGGCTCGCTCCATCCCGAGGAACTGGTCGGCAACCACGGCTTCGTCGGGCCCTCGACGCTGCTCTATCACCTGCATGCGCCGACCCGGGTCGAAGCCATTCGCCACCTCAAGGACGTCGCCCTGGTCGCCGACCCGGAGCCGACCTTCCGCCACCGTCATTTTAAAACCGCCCAGATCGGCAAGGGCAAGAGCCTCACCCTCGACCGTCAGCCGCTGCTCTTCAACAACGATGTCAGTATGTGGTTTGCGCGCGCGACCGGGACCGATCCGTTCTTCTACCGCAACGCCTCGGCCGACGAATTGGTCTACATCTCAGATGGCGAGGGCACGCTTGAATCGCAAATGGGATCGCTCCGGATACGGCGCGGCGATTACGTGGTTGTGCCGCGCGGTATCCTGCACCGCTTCGTGTTCAACGGCGAGGCGAAGTGTTTGCTCATGGAGAGCCCCGGCTATATCCGCACTCCCAAGCGCTACCGCAACGAGTATGGCCAGCTGCTCGAGAGCAGCCCCTACTCCGAACGCGACTTCCGCCCCCCGGAGGAACTGCCCGTCCACGATGAGGCGGGTGAGTTCAAGCTGGTGATCAAAAAAGGCGAGCGCCTCCAAGAAGTCATACTCGATCACCATCCCTTCGACGTCGTCGGATGGGACGGCTTCTACTATCCCTACGCCTTCAACATCGCTGATTTCGAACCGCGCGTGGGACGCTTCCATTTGCCGCCCCCCGTGCACCAGACCTTCGAGGGAGATGGTTTCGTCGTCTGCTCTTTCTGCCCGCGTCCATTCGACTTCGACGCGCAGGGCGTGCCCGCACCCTACAACCATTCCAACGTCATGTCCGACGAGGTGCTCTACTACGCCAACTCCGAATTCATGAGCCGGAAGGGAATTGAGTACGGTTCTATTACCTTGCATCCCGACGGCATTCCGCACGGGCCGCACCCGGGACGGACGGAGGAGTCACTGGGCAAGCCCAAGACCAGCGAGCTGGCGGTGATGATGGACACTTTCCGCCCGCTGCAAGTCGCCATGCCGGCGCTGGCGATTGAGGACAAACAGTACTTCCGCTCGTGGATCGAGCCAAGCGGCGCCCATCCGCTCACCGGCGGCCTGTGATCGCGACCTTTGGCCCCATGCAGCGGCTGCTGCTCTCCGGTGCCATTGACTACGCCGGAATGTTTCCGCCGGCGCAATTGCCGCTGGAGCGGGCGGCGGCGAATTACACCCGCTACGCGGCCGGGGAGAATCGTTGGGCGCTGGGGCGCTTTGTCGTTCCCGCATCGGCGGTGGACACACTGAAGCGGCGCGGCCCCACGCCCCCGCTTGCCGTGGTCGGCTCGGGAATCGAAGACTGCGGCGAGGACGGAGCTTTCGTTGAACTCAATCCGGCGGCGCCCGATTTCGAGACCATGGCGCAACACGTGCGGGCCGAGGGCAAACGCGCCAAGCTGCGCACCGGCGGCGTGCGCGCCGAGGCGATCCCCTCGCTTGAGTTGGTGGCCCATTTCCTCGTCACCTGCGCCCGCCTCGGTCTCGGCTGTAAAGCCACGGCCGGATTGCATCATGCCCTGCGCGGCGAGTATCCGCTCACCTATGCCGCCGATGCCCCGCGTGCCGTCATGCATGGCTACTTGAACGTCATGCTGGCGGCGGCGCTGTTGATTGACGGCTCCAGACCGCCGGCCGCCGTGGCGGTTCTGGCGCTCCAATCCAAGGACGACCTGCATTTCGGCGAACACGAGATTCGCTGGGCTGGCGCGCACTGGTCGCGCGAGATGCTGGTCGCTCTGCGCCGCCAGTTCACCGGCTTCGGCTCCTGCTCCTTCGACGAACCGTTGCAGGCTCTGGCCGCGCTCGCCTGATCGAGTTCGTATACAATGCCTGCGAGAGAGGCCGCGCATGCATAGTATTCCGTTGGTGTTCTCCCGCCCGCTCTTTGTAGTTATCTTCTGGGGCAGCTTCGCCGCATTCGCCGTGCTCGAGGGCTGGGTATGGGGGCGCGAGCTCGGCGGCACGAAAGGGCAGGACCGCGACCGTGGCAGCCGCATTTGGATCGTCATCTCAATGTGGATCGGCTTCTACCTCGCGTTTTCCGCCATGTACTGGGCTGCCGGCGAGACGATTCACTCCCACGCGCGGGCCGTGTTCGCGACCGGCATTGCCGTGCTCTGGATCGGGCTTTGGCTGCGCTGGTGGTCCGTGCGCACACTGGGCCGGTACTTCCGCACCTCGGTGGTCATCCAGGGCGAGCACCGCATGATCACCAGCGGCCCTTATCGCAAGATTCGAAACCCCAGCTACAGCGGCGCCCTGCTGATCGTCAGCGGCATCGGTTTGGCTCTCGACAACTGGGTGAGCCTCGCGTGCGTCGTCGTGTTCAGCCTGATCGCCTACGCCCGCCGCATTCAGGTTGAGCAAGAAGCGCTGCTCGAACATTTCGGCCAACCGTACCGCGATTACATTGCCCGCACCTGGGCCCTGATCCCGTTCGTCTGGTAAACACCTCGTCCCGTGGCCGCGTTACACTGGATAACGCATGGCCAAACCAGAGCGGCTGAAGAATCTTATCGGCGGTGAGTGGGTCGAGCCGCGTTCGGGCGCTTACCTCGAGCGGCATAATCCGGCCGATTCTCGTGAACTCGTCGCCATCTACCCGGCTTCCAACGCCGAGGACGCGGAGGCCGCCATCGCCGCCGCGCAGAAGGCCTATCCGGCCTGGCGGCTGACGCCCGCACCGCGCCGCGCGGAAATCCTGTATCGCGCGGCGGAGTTGCTCGTTCAGCGCAAAGAGGCCTTCGCGCGCGACATGACGCGCGAAATGGGCAAGGTTTTGGTCGAGACCCGCGGCGATGTGCAAGAAGCCATTGACATGCTCTACTTTATGGCCGGCGAGGGCCGCCGGCTGTACGGACAGACCACGCCGTCGGAGCTGGCCAACAAAGTTTGCATGACCACCCGCGCGCCCATCGGCGTCGCCGGTTTGATCACGCCCTGGAATTTCCCCATGGCGATTCCGAGTTGGAAACTGGCGCCCTGCCTGCTGTGCGGCAACACCGCCGTGCTCAAGCCGGCCGAGGATACGCCCCTTTCCTCGCTCAATCTGGTCAGGATTTTGATCGAGGCCGGACTCCCGCCCGGCGTCGTCAACATCGTCATGGGACGGGGCGCCGAAGTTGGCGCCGTTCTCGTCAACGACGAACGCACCCGCATCGTCAGCTTTACCGGCTCGACCACGGTCGGGCGGCAGGTGGGCCAGCAAGCCGCGGCGCGCTTTAAGCACTGCAACCTCGAGCTCGGCGGTAAGAATGCCATCCTGGTCATGGCCGACGCTGACCTTGACGTGGCTGTTGACGGCTCGCTCTGGGGTGCGTTTGGCACCAGCGGACAGCGCTGCACCGCGACCAGCCGCATCGTGGTCGAGCGTAGCGTTTACTCGAAGTTCGTGCAGCGCATGACAGAACGCACCCGCGAGTTGAAGATCGGCAACGGCCTCGACGAAGCGCACCAGGTAGGCCCCATCGTCAACGCGCGCCAGCTTGAGCGCATTGCCGAGTACGTGGCCATTGGTCGGAATGAAGGCGCGCGTCTGGTGATCGGCGGCGCCGCGCTAAACCAAGGGGAGCTCGCGCACGGGCACTTCTTCGCGCCCACCATCTTTGCCGACGCCAAGCCCTCAATGCGCATCGCCCAGGAAGAAATCTTTGGCCCGGTGGTCACGATCATGCCCTGCGACGGCCTGGACGAGGCCATCGCCATCGCCAACGGCGTCGGCTACGGTTTGTCATCCTCGCTCTACACCGCCAACGTCAATGCCGCGTTCCGTGCCCTGCGCGACCTCGAGAGCGGTATCGTCTACATCAATGCGCCCACCATCGGCGCCGAAGTGCATCTGCCCTTCGGCGGCATGCGCAATACCGGCAACGGCCATCGCGAGAGCGGAATGGCGACGTTGGACGTTTACAGCGAATGGAAGACGCTCTACGTGGATTACAGCGGGCACCTGCAGCGCGCCCAAATTGATACCCAGGAATAAGCAACCGGAGAAACAATGATCATTGGCGTACCGAAGGAACTAAAAGATCACGAAACCCGTGTCGGCTTAGTGCCGGCCGGCGTTGGCGAATTGGTGAGCTTCGGCCACACCGTGCTGGTTGAGACCGGCGCCGGCCAGGCATCTTTTTTCGACGATGAGGAGTACCGCAACGCCGGCGCGACGATCGTGCCCGCTGCGAAGGAATTGTGGGCGAAGGCCGAGATGATCGTCAAGGTCAAGGAGCCGATCGAGCCCGAGTACCGTTTCTTTCGCCCCGGTTTGGTGCTGTTCACCTACCTGCATCTGGCCCCGCTGCCCGATTTGACCGAGGAACTGCTGCAGCATCAGGTGACAGCAGTGGCCTATGAAACCGTGGAAGGGCACGGCGGCGGCCTCCCGCTGCTCGAACCCATGAGCGAAGTCGCCGGCCGCTTAGCCGTGCAGGTCGGCGCCCAATATCTCGAGCGCCGCTACGGCGGCCGCGGCATGCTGCTCGGCGGCGTCCCCGGCGTGCCACCGGCGCGCGTGCTTGTGCTGGGTGGCGGCATCGTCGGCACCAACTCGGCCAAGATGGCGACCGGCATGGGAGCGGTGGTAACCATTGCCGACCGCAGCGCCGCGCGTTTGCGCCAAATTGACGACCTCTTCGGCGGACGCGTGCTCACGCTCGCCGCCAACCCCTCGACCATCGCCGAGGCGGTGGCCGAAGCCGACCTGTTGATCGGCGCGGTGCTGATCCCGGGCGCCTCCGCCCCCAAGATCGTCTCCACCGACATGGTCAGGCGGATGAAGCGCGGCGCGGTGATCGTGGACGTCGCCATTGATCAGGGTGGCTGCATTGAAACCGCTCATCCCACCACCCACACCCACCCGTCCTACGTCCTGCACGATGTCGTCCACTACTGCGTAACCAACATGCCAGCGGCGGTGCCCCGCACCTCGACGCTGGCGTTGACCAACGTGACTTTCGCCTATGTTCGCCAATTGGCCGATCATGGCTTTGCCGAGGCGGTACGGCGCGATGCCGGGCTGCACGCCGGCGTCAACACCTACCAGGGCGCATTGACCTATGAAGCGGTCGCGGCGGCGCAGAAACGCCCTTATCGCGCGCTGTCCGAGTTGTTATAATGGAGTGTGCGAGAAGTCAATCAGGATCGGCTGGCTGAGCGGGAAGCGGTAATCCTGCAAGGAGTTCTGGACAGCTACCTGGCCGGTGGCGTCCCGGTGGGCTCGCGCACGTTGGCCGAGATGCGGCCCGATAGTCCCAGTTCGGCGACCATCCGCCACGTCCTGGCTAATTTGGAGCAGGCCGGCTACTTGCGTCAGCCTCATACCTCGGCCGGGCGCATTCCGACCAGCAAGGCCATCTGCTGGTGGCTCGAGCGGACGGCCGCGTCGGGCTCGGGTGCCGACAAGGCCAGCCTGGATGATAAAGCCTTTCGTGACGGAAGCTTCCGCCTGGAACGAGCCCTGCTCGAAGCCAGTGATGAGGCGACACTCTGGCGTCTTGCGTCGGAGTTTCTCTCCGACACCGCGCGCCAGGTAGGCGTCATTACCGTCAAGCCTTGGCATGACACCGGGCTAAAGCAGTTACGCTTCTTTCGGCTCACCGACCACCGCGTGCTGGCGATTCTGGTTGCCACCGACGGCCAGGTGCGCGAGCGCATCAACCGGCTTCCCGACGCCTATAGCCAAGCCGAGCTGGATGCGGCGGCGCGCTACTTCAACCTCAATTTCGCCGGTTCGACGCTGAGCGCCATTCGCCGCGAACTGCGGCATCGGCTGGAAGAGGAGCGCGCCGCCTACGACGAATTGCTGAAGCGTGTGGTCGTGCTCTCGCACAGCGGCGTTCTCGAAATGGAAGACTCCGGAGCCGTTTACCTCGAAGGCGCCCAACATTTGGCGGGCTTATTGGACGGCGACAAACTCGGTGAACTACTGGCCCAACTCAACCAAAAAGAGCGCTGGCTCCGCCTGCTGGCCGCCAGCGAAGAAAGCAGCCCGGCCCGGGACACCGTCGAACTCGGCCACGGCGCGGTACGCGTGCAGGTAGGTCTTGACCAAATGCCGGAATGCTCCCTGATCAGTAGCCGTTACAAATACGGCAGCTACGCTGGCGCGATCGGAATTCTGGGCTCGACCCGCATGGAGTACCAGCGCGCGTTGGCGGCGGTGACCGTGGTGGGCGAGTTGTTTCACCGCATCCTGGGAGAAAGCTCATTATGAACGTTGAAGGGAACGAAAATACGCAATCGCTCGATCCAGAGCACGAGCTGCCCGCCGGAAGCCCCTGCGATTTAACCGCGGAGGAAGTGCAGAAAATCATTGACGAACGCGACAGCCTGCGCGACAAATGGATACGCACGGCGGCCGAGGCTGATAACTTTCGGAAGCGTTCGCAGCGCGAGCTGCAAGAGGCCCGCGTGTTCGCGACCGGCGAGGCGGTGCGCCCGTTTTTGGTGGTGCTCGACGGATTCGAGCGCGCGCTGCACCACACCAACGGCAAAAAACCCGACGCCGGCGAAGTGCGCAAGGGCCTGGAATTGCTGCATCGCCAATTGCAGGACGCCGCCCGCAAGGTCGGCCTCGAACCGGTCGAGGCGGTGGGGCAGCCGTTCGATCCCCATGTGCACGAGGCGATCGAGATGGTACCGACCGACGAAGCGCCGGAAGGCAACGTGGTCGAGGAGCTGCAGCGCGGCTATCGCTTGCGCGAGCGTCTGATTCGCCCGGCGATGGTCAAGGTGGCGGCGAAAAAAGGTTAGCAACGACGAGAACTATGGCTTCCACGATGGACAAACGCGATTACTACGAGGTCCTCGGGCTGACGCGCGAGGCGTCGGAGGCGGAGATCAAAAGCGCCTACCGGCGATTGGCCATGAAACACCATCCTGACCGCAATCAGGATGACCCGGCGTCGGAGGAGGCGTTCAAGGAAGCCTCCGAAGCCTACAGCGTCCTCGCCGATCAACAGAAGCGCGCCCAGTACGACCGCTTCGGCCACGGCGGCGTCAACTCGGGCGGCGGGTTTGACCCCTCCACATTTGCCGATTTCAGCGACATCTTTGGCGACTTCTTCGGCTTTGGCGAGATGTTTGGCGGCGGCAAGCGCGGGCGCAAGGGTGCCCAGCGCGGCAGCGATCTGCGTTATGATCTCGAACTTTCCTTCGAAGAGGCGCTCAACGGCTCCGAACCCGAAATTAAATTCCAGCGTCTCGCTGTTTGCGAGTGCTGCCAGGGCAAACGCACCCGCGGCGGCACCGCGCCCGTCCCGTGTTCCACCTGCCGCGGCGCCGGCCAGGTGCGCTTTCAGCAAGGCGTCTTTAGTGTGGCCCGCACTTGTTCCGCCTGCGGGGGCGCCGGTGTCGTGATTCGCGACCCCTGTCCGCTGTGCCGCGCCCAGGGACGTGTCAATCGCGACGTCAAGCGCACCGTGGCGGTTCCCGCCGGCGTCGAAGAGGGCATGCAACTGCGCCTTACCGGCGAGGGCGAGGCCGGCGTCGCGGGCGGACCTCCCGGCGACTTGTACGTGCTGATCCACGTGCGCGCGCACGCCTTCTATCAGCGCAAGGGCACCGAGCTGTACTGCTCGATTCCGATCTCGTTTCCGCAAGCGGCTCTCGGGTGCGACATCCGCGTGCCGACGCCCTGGGGCGACGAACTGGCTACCGTGCCACCGGGCACGCCCAGCGGCACCGAGTTGCCGCCGCTGCGCGGCAAGGGCGCGCCCCGGGTGCAAGGCCGCGGGCGGGGCGACATGCACGTCTTTGTCGCCATTGACGTGCCCAAGAAGCTGACCCGCGACCAGAAAATCCTGCTGCAGGAGCTGGATCGCCAGATGCCGAATCAGAACGCCCCCCACGACTCCGGGTTGTTCGAAAAGGTTCGTGATCTGTTTGCTTAGACGGCTGGCCGGTCAACTCGCACTCTCGCTGGCTTTGGCCATGGTCCTGATCATGTTCGGCTTCGAGCCGGTGCGCGTCGAGGGCTACAGCATGCTGCCCCGGCTTCAGAACAATGAGCGCCTGTTCGTTGACAAGGCCGCTTTCTGGTTCGAGCCCATCCGCCGGGGTGACGTGGTGGTGTTTCATTACCCACGCGACCTGCGCCAGAACTTCATCAAGCGCGTGATCGGAATGCCGGGCGACACCGTGGTGATATGGGGCGGTACGGTCTACGTTAACGGACAAAAGCTGGTCGAGGGCTATGTGCCCCAGGGATTTCAGGATTACAGTGACTACAGCTCCGTAAAAGTCCCGGCGGGCGCGTTCTACGTGCTCGGTGACCACCGCAACAGCTCAAACGACAGCCGCTTCTGGGGCTGCCTCCCCGCCAGCGACATCTTCGGGCGCGCCGTCTTCGCCTACTGGCCTGTCGCCGACCTCGGCCTCGTCCACTAAAACGATTTTAGTTCGCTGTGGCTGGCTCGATATGGTCAACGACGAGCACCGGCATGGGCCGCTTCACCGTGCGTGTCATGTCGAGTTCAATCCCGAGCTGCTTACGCAACTGCGACTCAGTCTCCTTGAGCTCGGCAAACTGGTGCTGGTCGGGCGATTCGCCCTCTACTGGCGGAGGCACTGCCAGCGTAATGTCGAAGTCGTAGCGCGCTGAAGAACCAGATTCATCGAGCACTGGGTGGATCCCCATCATTTTGAAAAAGTCGGCCAGGTTGGCCATCGTCACAGAGCTTCCCGCGATTTCAATGCCATTGCTGCTCATCGTAACGATCCGGACGATGCCACAAACGCCGTGGTCGGCGCTGGGTGGTGCGACCGCGCCTGCCGCCAAGCAGTGGCCCGAGGCCTGATGCAGATCGGGACCGCGTGCACCCGCGGTCAGGATGGACACGTCCGTTGGTCGCATTTCGGTATGCCAGGTCATGTGGAAGCGATCAGCAAGCAGCGTCTGCAGCATTTGGTGGAACTCAGAATCAGTCGCGGCTTGCGGCATCCGGGCATCAATATCGAAGCGGGCGTATTTCAAAGCGCCGGAAATTCCCTCAATTCGTTGGGCGGATATTTGGAATGCATAGGCAAAGATTGCCTCCAATGGCGCCGCTTGTTCTGCCCATCGGTCCCCTTGCCGCTTGAACTGGCCCGAGGGCCTCTCGCCAGGCGCGCTCGGTTTGAGCGAAGCCACGTCGAACCGCGGCCGGGAAGGCTGTTGGGCTACCGCCGTAAACGTGACAAGGCAAAATCCTAATACGCCGAAGAATGCCGTCCGCATGGAATTATTTTATAGCCGCCAAAGCTTGATCCATGTCACGTTCTAGGTCCTCGATGTCTTCGATGCCGACCGAGAGGCGAACCATGCCATCAGTAAGCCCGATTTTGGCACGGCCTTCCGCACCTAGGGCGGCGTGGGTCATGGAGGCGGGGTGCGAGATCAGCGTCTCGACTCCGCCCAGGCTTTCGGCCAAGGAACAGACGCGCACCGCGCGGAGCACTTGGTTGGCGCGCTCGAGCGAGCCCGTCTCAATCGTGATCATCGCGCCGAAGCCCGACATTTGGCGCTTAGCCAACTCGTGCTGGGGGTGCTGCGGCAGGCCGGGATAGTAAATGGCCTTCACCTTGGGATGGACTGCCAGGAATGCCGCCATGCGCCGTCCATTGGCATCGTGCTGGCGCATGCGCACCCCCAGCGTCTTTACCCCCCGCAGAATTAGAAAGCATTCGAAGGGGCTGAGAATCGCGCCCACCGACTTTTGCAGAAAGCGAAAATCCTCGGCCTGCTTCGCCGTCGAGGCGACCACCACGCCGCCAAGCCCGTCACTATGCCCATTCAAAAATTTCGTGGTCGAGTGCATCACCAAATCGGCTCCCAGTTCCAGTGGCCGCTGAAAATAGGGGCTCATAAACGTATTGTCGACCGCCAGCTCCGCGTCATGGCGGTGCGTCAGCTCGGCCAGCGCACGCAGGTCGCACAGTTCCATTAACGGGTTTGTCGGCGTTTCGACAAACACCAGTTTGGTCGCCGGCGTAATCGCCGCCTCGACCATGGCCAGGTCGCGCGTGTCGGCGTAGCTAAAGCGCAGCCCAAAACGCGTCAGCACCTGATTGAACAGCCGCGGTGTGCCGCCGTATACATTACTGCCGCAGACAACGTGATCGCCCGCCGAGAGCCGCATGAGGATCGCCTGAATAGCCGCCATGCCGCTGGCAAACACGTGCGACGAGTGGCCACGCTCGAGCGCCGCGAGGCACTCCTCCAGTGGTGTCCGCGTGGGATTGCTGACCCGCGAATACTCGTAGCCTTTATGGACACCAATCTCCTCCTGCACGTACGTCGAGGTGGCGTAAATGGGCACGTTGACAGCGCCCGTCGTGGGATCAGGCTTTTGACCGGCGTGAATGGCGAGCGTTGAGAACCCTGGCAATGACATAGGGAAAGTATACTGGGCTGAATGACCGTTCTACTGGCGCTCATGCTTTGGTTGAGCCCGCAGGCTGTGCCGGCGCGCCCGGCGGCCAGCGCCCCGACCGCCACCTGCATGATCCTGCCCTTCGAGAACCGCAGCGGCAACAGCCAGCTTAACTGGATCGGCGAGAGTTTTGTCGTCTCCCTCACCGAGGCGCTTCAGGGCGCCCCGGTAGCGGTTCTCGACCGAAAGTCGCGCATGCAGGCCCTGGCCATTGCCGGCGTGCCCAATGGAACACCAATCAGCCACGCCACCATGATCCGCATGGCGCAGTCCGCCGATGCGCGCTGGCTGGTCGCCGGCTGGTACAACTACGACGGCACCCAACTCCAGGTCGGTGCATGGCTCGTGGATATGGTGCGCGAACACATGGTGCCGATGGATGTCGAGTCCGGCCGCCTGGCCGATTTGGAAACGGTGCAGGGGCACCTGGGCTGGTCGCTGCGCCAGCAATTGGCGCCGACAGGCACAGCCACGCCGGTGGCCTCTGTCGCGCTGCGCTTGCCGGCGTACGAAAGCTACGTGCGCGGCATAGCCGCCGACACGCCCGCCGCTCGGGTCAAATTTCTGTCCCAGGCCGCCAAGCTGGCACCCACCAGCCAGCGGGTGTGGCTGGCGCTGGGCGAAGCCGAGTTGGATGCGGGTGACGCGGCGGCGGCCGCCAACTGGCTGGTCAAGGTACCGCCCGACTCGCCCGATTTTGCCGAGGCCGAGTTTTCCACCGGCGTGGCCCTGTACCGGGCTCGGCGTTATGCCCAGGCGGAGTCCAAATTCGCCGATCTGGCCCAGCGCCTGCCCCTGCCTGAGGTGAAAGACGATCTGACCGCCGCGCAAGCCGCGCAAAAGCCAGGCGCCGCGCCGCCGGAGATTAAGACTGAGTTTCCGGTCGCCGGATTCGAGCAACTGGCGGCCGCGGTGGCGCAGTTCGACCAGGCCAAGCTCGCGGCTCTGTCGCCGGCCCAGCGGGCGGAGGTTGAGCTGGAGACTGGAATGCGCCTGCAGACAGCCGGCGCGTTCGCTGCGGCGGTCAAGAGCTTCAACGCGGTCATCACCAACCCCGCCGCCAGCGCCGACACGGTGCGCCAGGCCCGCGAGCGCCTGGCCCAGATGGCGGCTAAGGGTGCTGGCGGTAGTCGCTGAACTCCTGTTGCTTCGAACGATCCAGCGACTTCAGCAGCAGCAGCGTGGCTTGCAGCGAAAAACCGGCTGAACGCGGCAGCCAGACGCCGGCGGCGTAGCGTTCCAAATCCAATGTCATCCCTGCCGAGTGGATCGTTGCGATGACTCCCAGGCCGTAGCGGACCGGCGCGGTCGTGTGGATCGTGATGTGGACCAAATGCAGGTCTTCAGCGTCAACCCAAATCTCGGCTTCAGAGTGCAATAGAAGCTGTTCGGCCGTGCTGCGCCGCGCCGCGCCCGGATTCGGGCTTGCCTCGTAAACCCACAGGGTGCGCCCTTGTTCAACGCGGACGTGCGGCGGCCCATATATGTAGTCGTTGGACAGGTCGGTGAACGGGTAGGTCTGGCTCTGATATTCAAAAACCCCGGCGCGCGCCGGTTGGCGTTTTTCCATGGCCGCGGCCCGGTCGGCGGCGCGCTTTTGTTCAGCCGCAACTTCAGCCCGGCTGAGCGACCTGCCATCCACGGCAATGGTTTCGCTCACCTCATGCCCGCGAACGTACCACACCCGCAGCGTGCGTCCGTCACGCTCGCCATTGCGGGCGGTCACAACGTGTTCGGTATGCACAAATCCAACCAACGCTTCTTGATCGGCGGTAAAGTTGGCGACGACGCGCGCGCGAATGGTCTCCGCCGCCGGCGGGCTTTCGGCGGGAGCTTGCGCCCACGCCGCCGGCAGCAGAAGCGCGATCAGGCTAGCTTGAAAGCAGCGCGACTTCCTGGTTGGCATCAACATCCGAGCCGACCGCGCGATAGTACAGGCCATTGGCGTCGAGGAATACCTCGAGGAAGGCCGGCAACTTCAGCGAGCCCTGAATCAGCATTTCCGACAGCGGATCCTCAATGTACTTCTGCAGCGCCCGTCGCAGCGGACGCGCGCCATAGTTTCGGTCGAGGCAGGTCTTGTCAACAATCCACTTCTTCGCCTCGGCATTGCAGGTGACGTTGACGTTGCGCTGCGCCAGATGCTGGTTCAACTGTTGCACCAGCAGCTCGACCACCTGCACAAGGTCCTCCTCGCCCAGAGCGTTGAATACAATCGTCTCGTCGAGACGGTTGAGGAACTCGGGGTTGAACAACCGCTTCACCTCGTCGCGTACCATGTCCTCGACGTGGCTGAGCAGCAACTCCTCATTCGGGCCCTGGAAGCCCATGTGCATCTTCTTCTCCAGGTGCCGCGCGCCCAGGTTGCTGGTCATGATGATGATCGTGTTCTTGAAGTCAACCGTGTTGCCCAATCCATCGGTCAACTGGCCGTCCTCGAAGACCTGCAGCAGCAGGTTGTACAGATCGGGATGGGCCTTCTCGATTTCGTCGAGCAAGACCACGCAATAGGGCGAGCGCTTGACCCGCTCGGTCAACTGTCCCCCCTCTTCGTAGCCGACATAGCCGGGCGGCGAGCCAATCAGTTTCGACACCGAATGCTTTTCCATGTACTCCGACATGTCGAAGCGGATCATGGATTTCTCACTGCCAAACAGGAAGGAGGCCAGCGCCCGCGCGGCTTCCGTCTTGCCCACGCCGGTCGGCCCCAGGAACAGAAACGAACCCACCGGCCGGTTCGGGCTCTTCAGCCCGGCGCGGCTGCGCCGGATGGCGCGGGCCAGTGCGCTGATGGCCTTGTCCTGCGAAATCACGCGCTTGTGCAATTCGGGCTCGATGCGCAGCAGCTTCTGCATCTCCTCCTCTTTGACTGCGTGCACAGGAACCCCGGTGCAGCGCGCCACCACGTCCTCGATATCCTCGCGCGTCACCACGCCGGCGACTGTGTCATCGAGGTTGTACTTGTCGCGCAACGCCCGCAGGTGATCGCGTTCCTTGCGCTCTTCGTCGGAATAAAAGCGCGCCTTCTCGAATTCCTGATTGGCGATCGAGCTGTTCATGCGATGGCTGGTGACCTTGAGCTGCTTCTGCACCGCCGCCATTTCCTCCGGCACGGTGGTCTGGCGCAGCTTTACCCGCGCGCCCGCCTCGTCGAGAAGGTCTATCGCCTTGTCGGGAAGGAAACGGTCGGGAATGTACCGGCTCGAGTGCAGCACCGCAAAGCGCAGCGCCTCGTCGGTGTAGCTGACGGCGTGAAACTTCTCGTAGCGGTCCTTGATACCCTCGAGCACCAGGATGGCCTCGCTCTCATCCGGCGGCGGCACCTTGACTGACTGGAACCGCCGCTCCAGCGAACGGTCGCGCTCGATGGACTTGCGGTACTCGGCCGGCGTGGTCGCGCCAATGCACTGTATCTCGCTGCGGGAGAGCGTCGGCTTCAGAATGTTGGCCGCATCGAGCGAGCCTTCCGCCGAGCCCGCCCCGACCAACGTATGCAGCTCGTCAATGAAGATGATGATGTTCTGGTTCTCGATCAGTTCTTTCATGATCGTCTTCAGCCGCTCTTCGAACTGGCCGCGGTACTTGGTGCCCGCCACGATGAGCGACAGATCGAGCGCCAGGATGCGCTTCTCGGCCAGAAACGACGGAACATCGCCGTCCGCAATTTTCTGCGCCAGTCCCTCCACAATCGCCGTCTTGCCCACGCCCGGCTCGCCGATTAATACCGGGTTGTTCTTGGTACGCCGGCAGAGAATCTGAATGACGCGCTCCAACTCGTATTGCCGGCCCACCAGCGGGTCGAGCAGGCCGTCCAGCGCCGCCTGCGTCAGATCGCGGCTGAACTCAACCAGCAGCGAGGACTCCTTCGGCCGCACCGCGCCCCGCTCCTGCGACGAGCGCGATAGCTCTTCACGCACCTGGGTCAGCCGCAACCCGCGATTCTGCAGCATCTCGGCGGCAAAGCTGCGCTCCTCGCGCAGCAGTCCCAATAACAGATGGTCGGTGCCAATATGCTTGTGTCCCAGGCGCTCGGCCTCCTCGGCGGCGTAGTTCAAAATGCGCTTGCACTCATGGCTGAGCGGCAAGTCCACCGCCGTCGATCCCTTCTCGCGCGCCACCGTGCGGCTCTCTATTTCCTTATGGATCGCTTCCAGCGACGCGTGGGTGCGGAGAAAACGGTTGGTCAGGGCCTTGTCTTCGCGCAGCAGCCCGAGCAGCAGGTGTTCGCTCTCGATGTACGGACTGCCGCACTGGCTGGCTTCATAGCGCGCGAAGAAGATGACCCGGCGGGCCTTTTCGGTGTAGCGCTCAAACATGAAGACTCTCCTCCTGTAGCCGCCCCTGATGCAGGCAAAGCCGGCGATCACAACGGGCGGCGTGCTGATGGTTGTGGGTGACGATGATCGAAGTAAGAGAGTGTTGTTGGTGCAAACGGGCGAGCAGATCAAAAACGGCGACCCCGGTGCGTTCGTCCAAATTGCCGGTCGGCTCATCGGCCATGAGAAAGTGCGGCTCGGTGACCAGCGCACGCGCCAACGCCACCCGCTGCTGTTCGCCCCCCGACAGTTCGCCCGAACGGTGGTCGAGCCGGGCGCCCAGTCCGACCTTATCCAGCCAAACCTGGGCACGGCGTCTGGCTTCAGCGCGCGGCGTTGCGGCAATCAACAGCGGCATCATGACGTTCTCCATGGCGGTAAATTCTGGCAAAAGGTAGTGCTGCTGCCACACAAAGCCGATTTCGCGATTACGGAACCGAGCCAGCTCCTCCTCTCCCAGGGACGCCAATGAACGTGACGGCGATGCCGTTGGTTCATTTTCATCTCCGTCTACTTCGAAGTATACGTCTCCGGCGGTCGGCCTGTCGAGTCCGCTCAGTAAGTGCAGAAGGCTGCTCTTGCCGCTGCCTGATTCGCCAACGATGGCAACCAATTCACCGCGGGCAACCTCGAGCGATAAATCCTCGAAGATGACCAATTCGCTCGCGCCGCTGTGGAATCGGCGCGCCAGCCGCCGCGCGCTTAACGCCGAATTGAAAGTCCCACCCACTAGACTAGTATGGACGAATGCAGGTGGCTGGATTCATTGCGGCACGTTACTTGCGCCCTCGGCGCGGGCGCGGCGTACTGTCCATCGTCACCGCCATCGCCATCATCGGTTTTGCCGCCGGCGTCGGCGCGCTCATCATCGCGCTGGCGGTGACCAATGGATTCCGCGACGCCTTGCAAAACGAGCTGGTCGGCGCCACCGCTCAGGTCAACCTGCTGCCCAGGGCGCCGGTCGCGATTGACAATTACCAGCAGCTCATGGCCCGCCTGGCCCATTTGCCCCACGTCCAGGCTGTCGCGCCGGAAATTTATACCGCCGGGCTGTTGATTCACGGCGACCGCAGCCACGAAGTTGTGCTCAAAGGGGTCAAGCCGGAGCAGGAGTTGCGCATCGGCCATTTGCTCGACGCCTTGCAAGTTGGTTCCTGGCGTCCGCTCCAGACCGATCCAGGCGCCAATAACGTCCTGCTGGGCCGCGACCTGGCCGACAAACTGGGCGCGCAGACCGGCGATTGGATCGAACTCTACCTGCCCAACGTCGAGCTCACCCCCTTGGGTATGTCGGGCAAACAGTTCCGCTTTCGCGTGAGTGGAATTTTCAAGACCGGCTTTATTGACATTGACAGCGGCTGGGCCTTTACCGCGTTTCAAGCGGCGCAGCGGCTGCAGCCCGATAACCAGGGCGATTGGGCCAGCGATATCGAATTTCGCCTCGATGATATTTACCAGGCCGACGCCGTGGCTGCCGCCGCCGAGCGGGCCGCCGGCCCCGACTTTACCACCACCACCTGGATCACCGAGAACCGCCCCATTTTCCAGGCGCTGCAACTCGAGCGTCTGGGCACAGTCGTCGTCATCGGCCTCGTAGTGCTGGTCGCCGCACTTAACGTATTTATTATGCTGACCATGCTGGTCATGGAGAAGCGTAAGGAGATTGCGGTCCTGCTCAGCATGGGCGCGCGGCGCTGGCAAATCCGGCGGATTTTCATCTACCAAGGCCTATGGATCGCGGCCCTGGGTACAGTGATTGGACTGGGGCTTTCCTACCCCTTGGCCTGGGCGGCCGATCGCTACCATTGGATTCAAGTGTCAGCCGAGGTGTACGCGGTCAACTACATACCCTTTCATGCCCACTGGCGCGACGGAGTGCTTGTGGCGCTCATCGCGCTGGGCGTCGCCTTTATCGCGACTCTGTACCCATCGCGGCGGGCGCTGGCCGTACTGCCCGCCGAGACGTTGCGCTATGAATAAGGCAGGTAGGCGCTGGCGTTGGGCCTCGCTCCTGGCCGGCCGCATCGCCGGTTCCAGCGCCTCGCGGGCGCTGATTCCATGGTTCATTCGCCACTATGGCGTTGACGTGTCCGACGCTGAGCGTCCCCCTGGCGAGTACCGCAGTCTGCAAGAGTTCTTCGGCCGTGCGCTGCGGCCCGGTGCGCGTCCGATCAACACCGCCGCGGGCGCGATCGTTTCTCCTGTGGATGGCATCGTCGGCGCCGCTGGCACGATCGAGCAAGGACGATTGCTGCAGGCCAAGGGGCGCTCCTATACGGTCGCCGAGCTGATTGTCGATCCCGCCGCGGCCGCGGCGCTCGAGGGCGGAGTGTACTGCACCCTCTACCTCGCTCCCGCGAACTACCACCGCGTACACGCGCCCCTCGCCGGCCGGGTCGAACGCGAACAGTACATTCCCGGCGCATTCTGGCCGGTGAATCAACGGGCGGTCGAGCGGATCCCGCGCCTGTTCGCCATTAACGAACGCAGGGTCGTGTCTATCGGCGGCGTAGTGGTGGTTCTCGTGGGAGCGTGTCTGGTCGGCAGCATCCGCATGAATCATGCGCCCCCTTACGCCGTGGAGCGCGGTCAGGAACTGGGCCGCTTCGCCTTCGGCTCAACCGTTATCCTGTTCGCGCCGCGCGACCTGGGCTTGCGGCTGGTCGTAGCCCAGGGCGACGTGGTGCGGGTCGGGTGTTTACTGGCGCAGCCGCGATAGGAACAGTTCGGCCGGCAGCGTATTCAGTACGTCGTGCGCCTCAAGCCATGCCCGTCGCGCGGTGGCAATGCCGTAGCCGATATTGTCGAGGTGCCGCGGATGGTGGGCGTCGGTATTGATCACAATCGGAATACCGCGCTCGCGGCAGCGCCGCGCCTGCACATCGTTAAGATCGAGCCGTTCCGGCGACGCGTTGATCTCCATCGCCACGCCCGCCGCCTGGCAGGCATCGAGAATGCGCTCGAAATCGTACTGGTACGGTTCGCGCCGCAGCAGCAATCGTCCATTGGGATGCCCGAGCAGGTCGAGGTGGGGATTGCCCACGGCGCGCAGGATCCGGGCCGTGGTGTCTTCACTGCTCTGGTCAAAACGGCTGTGAATGCTGCCGATCACAAGATCGAGTTGGGCTAAAACCTCGTCCGCCATGTCGAGCCGCCCGTCCGAAAGAATGTCAACTTCGATGCCGGCAAAAACGCGGAAGCCCGGATGCGACGCCTGAAACTCTTTCTCATCGCGCCGGATGGCGGCCAGGTGCTCGAGCATCCGCCGCTCGTCGAGGCCGCTGGCCATGGCGAGCGCCTGCGAGTGATCGGTAATGCAGATGTACTGGTAGCCGCGATCGGCGGCGGCCGCCGCCATTTCGAGAATGGACGCCCGCCCATCGCTCGCCGTCGTGTGCATATGCACGTCGCCGCGAATATCCGCCTGCGTGATCAGATGGGGAAGGGAATGGCTCGCGGCGGCTTCGATTTCGCCGGCATCCTCGCGCAGCTCGGCGGCAATGTAATCGAGCCCCAGCGCGCTGTAAACATCCTCCTCCGTGGCGCCGGCAATCATGACGCCGTCGCTGTCGCGCAACAGTCCATATTCGTTTAGCTTCAGGCCGAGCTGCTGCGCCCGGGAACGAAGATGAATATTGTGTTGTTTCGAGCCGGTGAAATACTGCAGCGCCGCGCCGAAGCTCTCCGGCGGCAGCAGCCGCAGATCCACTTGCAATCCATCACCCTGCAGCCGGAGCGAGACCTTGTTCTCACCCTGGGCCAGAACCGTGTCCACCCGGGGCGCGGCGAGAAAAGCGGCAACGACGCCGGCGCCCTGCTGCGGAAATCCCGGACCCGAGGCGATGATGTCGAGGTCGCCCACCGTGTCTTTCCCCCGCCGATACGACCCGGCAAACGCGAGTTGTGTCACGCCCGGAGCGCCGCTCAGTACGGGACGGAGCAGCTCGATGACGGCGGCAATCTGGTCGCGCCGGTAGCGTCCGCTCAACTCCCTGTGCACGGCGATGCCCCGCAATATCTTTTCCTCCGCCTTGGCCCCCATCCGCGGCAGCTCACGCAGCTTGCCCGCCTTGGCCAGCGCCTCGACTTCGTCAAGGCTTCCGGCGTTGTAGGTCTGCCAAATGAGTGCCACTGTCTTTGGCCCCAGCCCCGAGACCTGCAGCAGCTCGAGCATGCCGGGGCGAAACCGCGCCAACAGCTCCTGATGCAGTCCCAGTTGGCCGGAGCCGACCAGTTCGACAATGTGGCCGCACATGGTCTTGCCGATGCCGGGCAGTTCGAGCAGCCGCCGCGGATCGTCGCAGAGGGAAGCCAGCGGAACGGTGGCCGCGTCAATCGCGTCGGCGGCCTTGCGGTAGCTGCGAATGCGGAAGCTGTCCTCCCCGGCGACCTCCATTAAGTCGGCGGTTTCACGCAAGCGGCGGGCGATGTCACGATTGTCCATGAGAATCGGTGGGGGCTTGATGTATCATTATGGCTTGTGCCTGACGAATTGACCCAGGAAGTGATCGCCGTCATCGCGCGCGAGCAGCGCTTGCCGGTGGAGTCCATTTCGCCCGAATCCAGCTTTGAAGAGCTCAAGATTGATTCCCTCGACGGCGTCAACATTGTCTTCGCGCTGGAGGAGAAGTACAACCTCACCATCCCCGACGACGTCGCCCGCGAGATGAAGAGCGTGCGCCAGGTGATTGATGCCTTGCGCAAGCAGTTGAGCGCGGCTTCGCCTTCACCCGCCTGATAAACTGTTTTCGCGATGAACAAGGTCGTGATCACCGGCTTCGGTGTGCTTTCCGCCAGCGGCACCGACGCGGTTTCGCTCTGGAATAATCTCGCCGCCGGGCGCAGCGGCCTCAAGCCGTTGACGCGAGTCCAATCCGACCGCCTGACGACGGGCGTCGCCGGCGAAATTCGCGACTTTGACCTGGCCAGCCATTTCGGCAAGGAAATTGACCTGCTCGACCGCTTCGCGCAAATGGCGGTGCTGTGCGCCCGCCGCGCGCTGACCGATGCCAGCCTGCCTTTGACCTTCCATGGCGGTGCCCCCTACGCACCCGAGCGGGTCGGAGTTCTTACCGGTACCGGCATGGGCGGCATCTGCACCCAGGACGAGGGCTTCCGCGCCATCTACGGCGAAAACGCAAACCGCGTTCACCCTTTTCTGATACCTCGTTCCATGTACAGCGCCGGCACCAGCCAAATCGGCATGGCCATCGGAGCCCGCGGACCAAGCTTCACCGTCTCTACCGCCTGCGCCTCGGCCACCCATGCCTTGGGCGAGGCATGGGGATTGATCCGTAGCGGCGCCGCCGATATGGTGATTGCCGGTGGCAGCGACGCGCCCCTGACGTTTGGCGTCATTAAGGCCTGGGAAGCGATGCGCGTGCTGGCCGTGGCCGGCGCCGACGCGTCGCAAGCCTGCCGCCCCTTTAGCCTCGACCGCACCGGACTCGTGTTGGCCGAGGGCGCGGCCATGTTCGTGCTCGAATCCGAAGCCACCGCCCGCCGCCGCGGTGCCCGCGTACTGGCCGAGTTGGCCGGCTACGGCGCTACCGCCGACGCCGGCCACATTACCCAACCATCCGTGGATGGCGCCTCCGAGGCCATGGCCATCGCCCTGCGCGCCGCTGGACTCGCTCCCGGCGAGGTGGACTACATCAACGCCCACGGCACCGGCACCAGGCTCAACGATTCCACCGAGATCGCCGCCATTCGAAAAGCTTTCGGCCCGGCGGCAGAAAAGTTGTCGATCAGCTCCACCAAATCCATGCATGGCCACGCCATGGGCGCGAGCGGCGCAATCGAGCTTGCCGTCACCGTGCTCGCCCTGCGCCACCAAGTCGTACCCCCCACCGCCAACTACTCCAAACCCGACCCGGAATGCGATTTGGACGTGACCCCCAACCAGGCGCGTCCGCGCGAGATTCGCGCCGCCCTCAGCAACTCGTTCGCATTCGGCGGGCTCAACGCCGTTTTAGCCGTTCGCCGCGAACAGTAATTCCACTTGCGCCAGGTCCGCGGCGGTGTCAATTCCGACCGTGTTAAACGGCGTCTCTGCCATCTGAATGCCGACGCCGTGATCGAGAAACCGCAACTGCTCCAGCCGCTCAACCGACTCTAGTTCCGAAGGGGCCCAGGCGTGAAAGCTGGCCAGCGCCTGCCGCGAATACGCGTAGTATCCGAGGTGTTTTGAATATCGGGGCGAGCCTTCGCGCGGGAACGGAATCGCCGCCCGCGAGAAATAGAGAGCGCGCTGGCGGGCATCCATCACCACCTTACAGACGCTGGGGAGCGGAACTTCCTCCGGCTCGGCCGCCGTGTACAGCGAGGCGACCTCGACTTCGGAGGAGGAAAACAGCGCTGCGATGAGCGCGCTCAGCATGGCGCCCCGCACCATTGGCTCGTCACCCTGTATGTTGACCGCCGCTTCGGCGCCGAGTTCCTCAACTACCTGCCAGACGCGGTCGGTGCCCGACGCATGGTCGGCCCGGGTCATGTGAACGGGTATGCTCTTGCCACGACAAAAATCAACGATCTCGGGTGAATCGGTGGCGACGATTACCCGGTCCAACTCGCGGCACTCGACCGCGCCCCGGTAAACGCGTTCGATCATGGGCACTCCGGCAATGGTGCGCAGCGGCTTTCCCGGCAGCCGAGTTGCCCCCATGCGCGACGGGATAACCCCAATCAGCTTCGAGGTGGGTTGCACCCTCGGAGTGTGACGCTTCCCGGCGCTTTCTTCAAGGGTGATTTGGGGCGACTGCCGCGACTGGTATTTTGGTTAACTGCCGCTGCGCCGCCGTGACCGCTGGCGCCAACGTCAAAGTCTTGCCCGCTTGAGCGATAAACGTCTCGTATTCGGCCTTTGCCTCAGCCCAGCGCTGCAAGTTAAACGCGGCTTCGGCGGCAATGTAATGCACCCCGCTTGGTCCCGCGGGCGTATCGTTGGCAGCCGCCTCGGCCATCGTGTACGCCTCGGAGTATTTTCCACGCCGAAGATCGAGATCGGCCAACTCGAAGTGGGTGGGCCAGAGCACCGGTTCAATCTGCAATGCGCGACGCAGGTAAAGATCCGAAAGCGCAAAGTCGCCGGTCGTCGAATAGAGCTTGCCCAATTCGGTGAGTGCCAACGCGTTTTTGGGATCACGTTCGACGGCAATATCAAAATCCCTCTTGGCGGGCGCGTAGTTGTGGAACTGCATACTTAATACGCCCCGCAGTAGGTAAGCTCGCCCCCAATTGGGAGCGGCGGAAATAGCCTGATTCACCAGGCCCCAGGCCTTGCTGAAATCTGATTTCTTGATCGCCTTTTGAGCCTCATTGAATTTCGACTTGGCCCGGCCCGACGCCTCGAGATCATTCAACGACACGGTGGGGGCCGTGGGGGCCGCGGGCGACGGCGCGGCATCGCTGTTGGTATGCAACGTCAGGCTATGGGCGGTCAAACCGTCCACGTCCGTTGTACTGGTCGCCCCGCCGGCGTCAAGCTGAAGCTGATAATGGCCGGAGTCTCCGACCGCAAAGGTGAACCGTCCATCGGCGCCGGTTACGGCGCTGGCCAAGGTGCCCCCCGACCATTCCCTCAGTTCGACCACCGCGCCTCCCACCGGGGCGCCATTGCTGCCCTCAACCACTCCGTCGAGTTGGCGCTGGCTCATCGTTTGCTGTCTTACCTGCGAGCCCAGTCCGATGCAGAGCAATCCGACCGCACCAAAAACCCCCCAAAAGCCTACTCCGCCCCTCAATACACCCTGCAAAGCTGCCATGATTCCGCCGCCTTCTCAAAAATGAAAACGCCGTTTACGGCATTTACTATTTTTAATTGATGCGGCGATGGCGGCTGCGGATAGTTCGCGGGAAAATGATTTTCTTGTGACTGAAAATCTACGCAATTTCATCAAAATAGCCAAGCAGCGAAACCGCGCGATGGCCGCTCGTATGGCCATCGAGCACACGTTGGCGCGCCGCCTTTCCAATGCGTGCGGCGTCGCCGGCGGTTGTGTGTGAGAGGATGTCTACCACCGCGTGACTGTCGTTGGCTACCAGGATCTCAGCGCCGGGCTCGAAGAACTCATCCAGCCCCGGCCACGGATCGGAAATGATCGCCGTTCCGCAACTCGCCGCTTCAAACAGACGGATCGAAGGTGAATAGCCGGCCTCCACCATCGCCTGACGGGTTAAGTTGAGTGTGTATTCGGAACCGGCATAGAAAACCGCGTGGCTCTCGGGAGCCACGTGCGATTGATAGCGGACGTTCACCGGCCAGTGGCAGGGCGCCGGATACATCGATCCGGCCATGGCGAAACTATGCTGCGGCAGCATCCGCGCCGGTTCCAGGAACAACGTTTGTAGTTTCGCCTGGCGGTCGGGCGCATAGGTTCCCATGAAGCTGAGCTTCGCCGGCGCCTGGGCCCACGCGGGCCGGCGCGCCGGGCGCAAATAACTTAGCTCGTCGCAGGCGCAATACAGCGTCCGCACCCGTCGCGCTTTCCAAGTGGATCGCAGTTCCTCCAGCACCGGCCCTCCGGTAAAGCTGAGGTAAAGATCGAACTCGGGAAGATGCTCGGCGCGCAAGTACCTGCACCTTTGGCGACGCAGGTCGTCGAGCGTAATGGGAGTATCAATATCGTAAAAACAAACCGGAGGCGAGTGGTGCGGCAGCAACTCGTCCAGCAGCGCAACCGCGTCCGGGAAGTAGCTCCCCACCACCACCGCGTCGGAAGCTTGCGCGGTGGCGAGAGCTCTTTCCTCGACCTCACTCCAGTCGCGATAGAGATGCAGGCGCGCTTGCGGAGGCTGCGGCAGATCGCGCCGCGCGGCATACCACTCGACATCGCGTTCGAAAAAATCAATCTCGTGCCCAAGCCGCCGCAGCGCGGCCAGCAGGCCCCGGTAGGTGGTGGCGTGGCCATTACCCCATGAGGAGGTCAGCGAAAGTCCGAAGAAGCAAAGGTTCATAGGTTAAGCGGCGAGCGCGGTGGCTTGTGCGCAGTGCAGAAGGCGGTCGAGACGGCGCGCCCGCCGGGCATAGGTGTGCTCGGCAAGTGCGCGTTGGTAGGCCCGTTGGCCGAGGCGGGCGGCGGCTTCGGGCGAGACTTCGTCCAGGTAGCTGGCCACGCTCTCGGCCGAGGTGGCCAGCAGGATTTCCCGCCCCGGCTCGAAAAACAACTCGATCCCCGCCCAGGCGTCGCTGATCATCGCCGCCCCCGCCCCCGCCGCTTCGAAAATCCGGGTCGGCGGCGAAAAACCTACCTCCGCCATCGAGTCGCGGTTTAGGTTCAACACAAAGCGCGCCGAGGCGTTCAGCGCGTTGTGTTGCCGCGGAGAAATAAACCCGCCCAGGGTTACGTTGGCCGGGTGCCGAATGCCCTGCCAGCCTTCTCCCGCCAACAAGAAGCGGCGCGAGGGCGCCAGCCGCGCCGCATCGAGGAAGAAATGATTCACCCGGTGCTCGCGGTCGGGAAGCCGATGTCCCAGAAACGTCAGATCCGAGGCAAAGCGCAATTCGCTCGCGACAGGGAAGTGGGTGTCCGGATCAAGACCGTTGTAAATCGGGAAGCACTGCCGCGCCCCCAAGGCGAGATACGCCGCGCTCACCACCGGCCCGCCGCCATAGGTGAGCACATAATCGTAGCTGGGCAGCAGCGCCCGCATCGGATGCGCCCGGTCGGCATGAATCTGGCTCAATGTGTGCGGCGCATCCACATCCCAGAACGCGACCCGGGGCCGACGCTGGGCCGGCGCGGCGGCGGCTGCGTCCAGCACCGCCGCGGCGATGTAGTCGTCTTCGGAGCCGATACCGCTGTGCTTGATAATCAGATCGGCCTGCCGCGCCCGGCGCAGGTGCCAGTCCAGCTCCTCCCGGCTGTGGTACATCGGGCATTGGGCGTATTCGGGGTCCTGGCCATCCGGCCAGTCGCGGTGCCGGGCCCGGTCGTAGATGTCCGGTTCGGCAAATGTAATGCGATAGCCGAGCGCGTGCAAATTCTTGTATATGCCGCGGTAATAAGTGGCAGCCCCGTTCCAATAGGCGGAACTGAGGCTGGAGCCAAAGACATAAAGGGCTAATCCAGATTGCGGCAGATGTCCTCCAATTCGCGGGCGCGGTCATCGCAGGTATGGCGGGCGAGGATGGTCTCGGCGCCGTGCTGACCCACCCTCTTTCGTTGCCCCTCGTCGGCGAGAAGTTGCTTGCACGTGGCCGCCATCTCCGCTTTGCTGCGGACCGAAATGAAGTCGGCGCCCGCCGCGAACAGGCCTTCGGTGTCCTGCCACGGTCCGCTCAGCAGCGTGGCCCCGCAGGCCAGCGCCTCGAACATGCGAATGGTGGGGATGCCGGGCAGGCGCTCGACATAGGGCCGCCGCGGGATGTGCACCGCCAGCCGCGAGGCGTGGTACAACGCCGGAGCCTCGAGGTTGGGCAGATAGCCGCCGAAGCGAATGCCGCACCGCAGGAGTTCGGCCTGGGCCGAGACCGGGTATCGCACTCCATGCACCAGGGTGCGTAACCGCAATGCGGCTGCCGGTTCAAGCAGAAATTCGGTGATCTCCCGGCTGCGTTCGCCGTCGCCCCAGTTGCCAATCCACACCATGTCCCAGGCCGCCGGCGCCGCTCCCGCGCCCTCGGCCGGATGGAACCGCCGCGCGTCAGCCGCCTCGTGCAAGGTAAACGCGCGCATCCCGCGCTGCTCGTACAACCGGCGCAAGCTCTCGCCGAAGGCGAGCACCGCGTCGCATTCCTCGAGCGGCAACTGCGCCATGGCCGCCTCCTGGCTCACGGCGCGGTGGTGGGTGTCGTGCAGCAGCAGGCGGAAATGGCGGCGGCGGCGCGCCGCCGCCAGTGCGTGAAACAGCGAGGCCGGGTTCCATTCATGCGCCACCACGATGTCGGCATTGCCGAGCGTGCGCGGCCAGTCGGTCGCGTCGTC
>JANWLQ010000194.1 GCA_025450725.1 Terriglobales bacterium | reverse complement strand
GGTCGAGGCCGCGGGCGGCGTAGCGGCAGCCTTCGGCGCCTCTGGCGGTGGGCCCACCACGGGCTCCACTCCCTCCCGGCGTTCGCCGGATTCGGTGAAATGCCGGCGATCGCTGACCTTAACGCCTCCTTCCCGTCCGCCCTCGTGATGCTCGTTGTCACTCATATCTATTAAAGTATAGACCTTCGGGCGAAGAGGCTTGCCTCTCCGGCGGCTACCGGCGCGGGGATTCTCGGCCTACCCAAGCGGCGCGGGCGTATTGCTCCGGCCAGGCGATGGGGTGGCCCAGTTCATGGGCGGCGCGGAGGGGCCAGTACGGTTCGCGCAGCATCTGGCGGGCGAGGATGATGGCGTCGGCCTGGCCGGTAACGAGAATGTGCTCAGCTTGCTCAGGCGACGTGATCACGCCGACTGCGCCGGTTGCCATGCCTGTTTCCCGCTTGATCTGTTCGGCGAAGACGGTTTGATAGCCCGGGCCCACGGGAATTTGGGCGTGGGCGACATTGCCGCCCGAGCTGCAATCCATCAGGTCAACGCCCAGCGGCCGCAGGCGGCGCGCGAGCGCCACTGAATCGGCCACGTCCCAGCCCCCCTCGACCCAATCGGTGGCCGAGATGCGAACCCAGAGCGGCAGTTCGGCGGGCCAAACGCCGCGCACCGCCTCAACCACCTCGCACGCCAGGCGGCAGCGGTTGTCGAACGAACCGCCGTACGCATCGCTCCGCTGATTGCTGAGCGGTGAAAGAAATTGGTGGATCAGGTAGCCGTGAGCGGCGTGCAGCTCGATCACCTGAAACCCGGCCGTTAACGCGCGCGCCGCCGCGGCGGCAAAATCGCCAATGATTGCGGCTATCTCGCTTTTGCTCACTTCATGGGGCTGGGCGTAGCCGGGCGCAAAGGCGAGCGGGCTGGGCGCAACAATCTGCCAGGCTTCCGCCGCGGGCAGAGGTTTGCCGCCCTTGAAGGGGGCGGCGGTGCCCGCCTTGCGCCCGGCATGCGCCAACTGGATGCCGGCGGCGGCGCCTTGCGAGCGGACGAATGCGGTGATGCGAGCGAGCATCGCGACATGGTCGTCTTTCCAAATCCCGAGATCGTCCGGGCTGATGCGACCCTCGGCGGTGACCGCGCATGCCTCGGTGAGAACCAAACCGGCGCCACCGACGGCGCGGCTGCCGAGGTGGACAAGATGCCAGTCGTTGGCGAAACCGTCGTGGCTCGAGTATTCGCACATGGGCGAGACGACGATGCGATTTCTCAGCTCGAGCGATCGTGTGCGCAAGGAAGTGAAGAGCAAGGGTGGGTTCATTCGGCGGCCGCCTCGCGCAAGCCGCGTCCGTCGCGGCGCAGGTAAACGCGGCGGGTACGGGGCAGTCGTTCGGCGATTCCCGCGGCCAGCACCGCCCCGCTCACCGCGGCAAAGATGGCGAGCCTGAACCACGGGCTGGGGGTAGCCAGCAGGCGCCAGGCGGCCCAGCCCGCGGCCTGCGCAATCACCGCGGTCCACACGCCGACGTAAAACCAGGCGCGCTCTTCGCCCTCGTAGCGGATCGAGCGGCGAGCGCGCGGCAGGCGGTTGAGCGCGGCTACAAGCACAACCAGCACCGCCAACAAGTCATAGGGCGTGCCGTAAAGCCAAGTCACGATCCACCGGCCGCCCATGGCGGCATAGACGAGGCCGAACAGGTTCAGCGTCCAGGGAACGACGATCGCAATCCAGGCGGCGGTGTAGCAAACCACGCGGTAGGCGAGATTGGGCCACTTCAGGCCGTAATGGGTGATGTAAGGTCGGGGCTCCGCGCCCGGCAGACGGCCGAGAAGGCCGCGCCAGATACAAACCGCGGCCACAAGGGCCAGCCACATCGCCTGGCGGCGGTGGAATCCATGCGCGTAAAGGTCGGCGGTCAGGCCGCCCGGCAGCGTGAAAAACACCCAGATCCAGATGGGAACGTGCAGCACACGATAGTAGGTTTTATTGCGGCTGCGGGTAGCGACGGGTTGCACCTATTCATGATACGGTTTTCGTTATGCGCAAACCGCGATTGTTGCATCTCCTCGTTCTCATTGTGGCAGTGATGTTGGGCTCTATTGCATGCGGCCGCCGCGCAGCCACTGACAACGCCGCGCCGCCCGATGTGCTGGCAGCGGATCTGGACAGCGCGGTGCGGCCGGGAACGGATTTTTTCACCTACGCCAACGGCGGATGGATCAACCGCAATCCTATCCCCGCCTCGGAATCCACCTACGGCATCGGCAATGAAGTGCAGGACGATATTTACGCCAAGTTGCGCACGATCAGCCAGCAGGCGGCCGCCGCCGACCATCCGGCGCCGGGATCGGACCAGCAAAAGATCGGCGACTTCTGGGCCATGGCCAACGACACCGCGCATGCCGACCAGCTCGGCCTGACGCCGCTCCAGCCGCAACTCGACCGCATCGCGACGGTGCAGACGCCGGCCGAGGCGCTGGTAGTCGCCGGCCAACTCGAACCGCTGGGCGTCGGCGCCTTCTATAACTTCGGTATCGAACAGGACGAGAAGAACAGCGCCGATATGACGGTGCACCTCGGCCAGGGCGGACTCGGACTTCCCAACCGGGATTTTTATTTCAACAACGAAGCGGGGGTGGTCAACATCCGCAAAGAGTATGTCGCGCACCTGGCGCGCGAGTTGGGGATGCTCGGCGAATCGCCGGCGGTGGCGAACGCCAACGCGGCGGCGGTGATGAAGTTTGAGACCAGCCTGGCCACCGCGTCGCGCAAGCTCGCCGACCTGCGCGACCCGGACCGGAATTACAACAAGATGACACCGGCAGAGTTGACGGCGCGCTACTCGCCCTCGATCGTGTGGAACGAACGTCTGGCCAGTCTGAAGCTCGCCCCTGCCACGGTCATCGTCGGGCAGCCCGAGTTTTTCGCGGGATTGAATCGGGCGCTGGCCGCTACTCCCGCGCCGGTGCTTCGCGACTACCTGCGCCTGCACTTGCTGGCCGCCTACGCACCGTACCTCGGGCAGAAATATTTCGACGAGAGTTTCCGATTCTCGAGCGTGCTCAGCGGCCAAAAGGAGCCGCGGCCGCTGTGGAAGCGCTCACTTGACTCTGAAAACCGCGCTTTGGGCATGGTTCTGGGCCGCATTTTTGTCGCCGCCTATTTTCCCCCGGCGGCAAAGCAGCGCTATACCAATCTGGTGGAGGCGATTCGCAGTGCCTATCGCGTTCGCATCGCCAAGCTGGACTGGATGAGCGAGGCGACCAAGGCCAAGGCGCTGGTGAAACTCAACGCGATTACACCCAAGGTTGGCTATCCCGACCACTGGAAGGATTATTCGGCCTTGAAGGTGGCGCGCAACTCCTACGCCGAAAACATGATGAACGCCTCCCAGTGGCGATTCAACGACATGCTGGCGAAATTCGGCAAGCCGGTGGACCGCACCGAGTGGGACATGACGCCGCAGACCTACAACGCCTACTACAACCCGTCGAATAACGAGATCGTTCTGCCCGCGGCGCAGTTTGCCGTGCCGGGCATTCCCGATGCCGACCTCGATGACGCGCTGGTTTATGGCTACAGCGGCGGCTCCACCATCGGCCACGAGATGACCCACGGCTTTGACGATGAAGGCCGGCACTTCGACGCGCAGGGCAACCTAAAGGATTGGTGGACCAAGGAGGATGCGGCCAAATTCAATAAGCGGGCGGCGCAGATGGTGAAAGAATTCGACGCGTACGAACCGATCCCCGGAATTCACATCAACGGGCAGGCGTGTCTGGGCGAGAATATCGCCGACTACGGCGGCTTGCTGCTCGGCATTGACGCGTTTCAACAGACGCAGGAGTACAAGGATGGCAAGAAGATCGGCGGCCTGACGCCGATGCAGCGCTATTTCCTCGGCTATGCGCTGGGCTGGCGCGAGCAGGAGCGGCAGGCATCACTGCGCCGCCAGTTGCTCAGCGACGTCCACGCCCCGGCGAAATACCGCGTTCTGGGCCCGCTGTCGAATATCCCGGCTTTCTATCAGGCGTTTAGCATTACCCAGGGGCAAGCGCTGTGGCGTCCGGCGGACCAACGTGTGGCAATCTGGTAGCTCAGCAACTTATGCGAAAACTTCTCATATTAGGTTTGGTGGTGGTGGTGGCGGGAGCGGGGTGGTGGTGGTTGAGCCGCCCGCGGCCGCAGGAGATTGTGCTGACTGGAACCGTGGACGGCAATGAAGTTGTCGTGGGAGCGCAGGTCAGCGGATTAATAACACGGATGGCGGTCGAAGACGGTGAAGCGGTTAAGGCGGGCCAGTTGATTGCCACGCTCGACCCGGCGGTACAGCAGGCCGACGAGCGTGCGGCAAGCGCCGCAATCGCCCAGGCCGATGCCTCGCAGCGGCAATCGGAGGCGCAGGCGGCGCTGCTGTCCGCAACGCTGCCGACCAAAGTCAAACAAGCCGAGGCGGAATATGCCCAGGCCCAAGCCGCGCTGCAGCAGGCCGATGCCCAAGTCAAAGCCGCCGCGGCCGCGTACGACAAGGCGAACGCGAACTACAGCCGCATCGCGCCACTGGTCGCCAAAGGGGTGAATTCGCCGCTCGACCTGGACAACGCCAAAGCCGACTTGGACTCCGCCGCCGCCTCGCGCGATGCCGCCCGCGCCGCCGCGGTCGCGGCCGCGCGCGCCGCCACCGCCGCGCAGGCCACGGTGCGCGACGCCGAGGATCAGCAGCGGCAGGTCGGGGTGCAGCAACAGCAGACCCAATCGCTCGCGGCGGCGGCGCGGCAAGCGACCGCCAACCGGCAGGCCGCGGTCGCGCGTTACGACCAGACGCAAATTGTCGCACCGGTGGATGGCATCATCACCTTGCGCGCTGCGCGCCAGGGCGAGGTCGTCAATCCGGGCAGCCCGGTGGTAACGATTTTTCAAACGAATGATACTTGGGTGGACGCCGATGTCGAGGAATCGTACGCCACCGACATCGCGATCGGGCAAACCTTGCGGGTGAAGCTGGCTTCGGGCGCCATAGTCTCGGGTCCGGTGATTTACAAAGCGGTGGAAGCCGACTTTGCCACCCAACGCGACGTAAGCCGGACGAAACGCGACATCAAGACAGTGGCCATTCGGGTGCGCGTCTCCAACCCCGGTGGACGGCTGGCGCTGGGCATGACCGCCTGGGTCACGCTGCCGCCGATGCGGGCCTAATGGCTGCCAACGCAATCGAGGTCGCCAGCATTTCAAAGATGTTCGGCACGCTGCACGCGGTCGAGCAGGTGTCGTTCACCGTCGCCAGTGGCGAGATCTTCGGCATGCTCGGCCCCAACGGCGCGGGCAAGTCAACCCTCATCCGGATGCTGACGACGCTCATTCCGCCGACTTCGGGGACGGCGACCGTGGCCGGCTGCGATGTGATTCACCAGGCCAATGACGTGCGCCTGCGCATTGGCGTGATTCCGCAGAACATGACCAGCGATCCTGACCTGACGTGTGAGGAAAATCTTTCGATTCACGCCCGGCTTTACGGCGTGCCGCGGGCGCGGCGCAAGGTGATTACGCGCGAGCTGCTGGAGTCGGTCGGCCTGGCGGACCGGGCCCAGGCGTTTGCCCGCACACTTTCCGGGGGCATGCGCCGCCGGCTCGAGATTGCGCGCGGACTCGTGCACCAGCCGCAAATTCTGTTTCTCGACGAGCCCACCACCGGGCTGGATCCGGTTTCGCGCATGTCGGTGTGGGAAATGATTTCCCAGTTGCGCGACACCCGCGGCCTGACGCTCTTTCTCACCACCCACTATATGGATGAAGCCGACCGCCTCTGCGACCGCATCGCCATTGTTGACCACGGCAAGATCGTTGCCCTTGACACACCCGCCGCGCTCAAGGCGGAAGTGCCGGGCGCCAGCGTCATTGAAGTGCGCTTCGTGCCCGACCTCCGCAACTCCGTGGCCGACCTCGAGGCGCTGGCCATGGTGAAGTCGGCGCGGCAACAGGGGCCGGCCATTTACCGCGTGGCCAGCGACCGCGGCCCGGCCACCGCCGAGGCGATCATGGATCTCGCCCGCCAACAGAATGTGGAACTCAAGAGCCTTTCAGTGCAAAGCACCTCGCTCGACGATGTGTTCCTGCACTTCACCGGACATGGCCTGACCGAACACGACACAACCGTTCCCTCGGTGGGATGGACGGGGAAGAAGCCCAAGTGACGACCCGAGCTTTTGCCATTGTCGAGCGCGACCTGCGCAAGTTTCGCCGCAGCCCATTTCTCCTGGTCGCGGCGTTGCTGCTGCCGCTGGTGCAACTCGTTATTCTGGGCAATGCTTTTGGGGGCAACATTCGCGGTGTGCGACTGGGCGTGGTCAATCTCGACCATGGCCCGGGCGCGGTGGATGTGCACGAGCGCATTCTGGCCGTGGCCGCCAATGCGCGCACGTTTGTGCCGCGCGACTATGGCGACGAGGGCGCGGCGGTGGCGGCGTTGCGCAGCGGATTGCTGGGCGCGGTGCTGATCATCCCGGTCAACTTCTCGCGCAAACTCTTGCTCCACCAAAATCCCAAGCTGGCGCTGATCACCGACAACACCGACCGCGCCACCGCCGGGGGCGTCGGCGCCACCATGGCCGATTTGGCGCAATCCATTAACGCGCCCCTGGTCGCCTCGCGCCTGCCCGGCCAGGTCACGCTCGATGTGGTCGAGGTTTACCCGTACACCAGCTACATCAAGTACCTGCTACCGGGCTCGATCACGCTGGCCATCTTCATCACCGCCATGATCGGCGGCGGGATTTTGTACATTGACGACAAGTCGCGCGGGCTGCACGAAGGTTACCTGGTGACGCCGATCACCAAGTGGGAGTTGATCCTCGGCTTTAACCTGGCCGGTGCGATCAAGGGGGTGCTGGCCGGGCTGGTGGTGCTGATCGCCGGTTCATTCATCGCCGGAGTGCCG
>JANWLQ010000193.1 GCA_025450725.1 Terriglobales bacterium | reverse complement strand
GCCCGGACTCGCCGCCTGCGATGACCCATGACAGGCGCTCGCGTCGGCACTCTCCGCCATTGATGTCGCCGCCGCACATCCACGACCAGTGCGTCTCGCAGAAGCAGCCCTGGGGTACAGGAAGCCAGGGCGCGAGGTTGACGGGGCCGAGCAGAGGCTCGGCGCTAATGAACCGCACTGCGGCTGGCGTCTCCAGGAGTGCCGGGATGCGAATGTCGGCCCACTTCTGGTCCTCGACGCTGACACCCAGCCAGATGCCGGGAGGCGCGGTTTTGGGGCCGTACTCTTTGAGCGTGGCGCGGGCGTCGTCGGATCTCCGGTTGTGCGGGTCGACGCGCTCCATCACAATCGCTCCCGCTTCGTCGTTGACGGACTCCCAAAATAGCTCAGAGTTCAGCAGTGTCGCCATGCGCGCCGACCGCTTTGTCAGGATCTGATGGACGTGGCCGCGAAGGTGAACTGACGCCACGGCCACCGCGAAGATATGAGCAATGGACCAATCCCGCAGCCCCTCGTGGAAAAGGTCGCTCATTGAGTTGACGAATACGCGGCGCGGTCGCTTCCATCGCAGCGGGTCCAGCAGATGCTTTTCGACCAGCTCGACTTTGCCGGTCCAGCGCGGTCCGGATGGGGTCAACTTGGCCAAGCCGTCGTAGGGCTGGCCGGGGCCGCTAAAGCGCGCGGCCACCCGCTCGGCGTAGCAGTGCCGGCAGCCCTCGCTTACCCGGCTGCAACCGCGCACCGGGTTCCACGTGGAATCCGTCCACTCGATGGCGGTTCTCGTGCTCACGAGGCCACCAAGTCGCTAATTTTGTTCTGTTTTTGTTCCGTTGGCCGAAAAACGCCGCAATTGGACGCAATTGAGCCAATTGCAGGTTTGGCTAAACTACTGAATCTATTGGCAGTCGGCGTAGGTGGCTGTATTCGAGTCCCAGCCGTCTCACCAAAAAATACTCAGTGTCCGCCGAGGCCCACCGCTACCACTGTGTCACTGTTCGGTGAGCCGCGGCTGATCGCCAGACGGCCATCGCGCGCAAGCGCAAAGCTGGCAATGCGCAAATCGTTGAAGTGGGTTAGCGCATAGGGAGCGCCACCGGCAACGGGGTAGGCCCACAAGTTGTCGGTAGTCCCCTGGTTTTTCACGTATACGATGCCCCGGCCGTCAGCGGTCCAACCGTAAGGCGGGGGCATGGTTTTGAAATCGAGGCCGATCGGGGTGACGGTGGCGCCGGCGCCTTGCAAGTGAAAGATGGCTGGCACGTGACTGGTCGGATCGGCGCCGCGCACGATCGCAAAAATTTGCGTTCCGTCGGGCGAAGCGGGATTGCCATCCACGTACACGAACCTAGATGAAATTTGATGGGCAGCCCCACCGTGCAGCGGCATCGCCCACAGGGTTTGGTTGTTCTTGGCATCGGCGTAAAGATAGGCGATCTGCCCATCAGCGACCACCGCTGGATACAATGCTTGTGCGCCCGGACCCGGTTGGAACAGGGGTGCGATTCCCGTACCGTCGGCAGGAACCACGAATATTTCATTACTTCCATGGGCGCCATTCAAAAGGATCGAGCCGTCGGCGGCGGCACCGTAAAGGGCCAGAAAGCCCGAAGGCAATCCGCTTGCAGTAAGGACATGTGCCGAGCTGCCGTCGGGGTTCTCGGCCCAGAGCTGGGGGGCCCCGCCCAAACTGCGCAGGCTTAGCAGTGAGCTCTGCGGAGTCCAAGCCAATCCGTTCACGCCGTCCAGTGTGGCGCCACCACCCGGCAGCTGCCTAAAAGCGCCGGCAGCCGCAGCTTGTGTCCAGACGGAGTACTGGGGCGCGGCATGAACCAGCGCCAATTGACCATGCTGGGACACGCTGGCGCTACTATAACCCTGCAAGTCGGTCGTGAGTTGGGTGATTTTTCCACCGGGATAGGACACCTCCCAGACCTGGCTGGCCGCGCCGGCGGGGATGGAGTGGGTGAAGATGATTCCGCTGCCATCGGGGAGCCAGCTGAGATCAACGTCCTGGCCCGAACCGGGGATATTCAGGTCCACCGCGTGGCCGTCCTCGGCGCTAACGACTTCCACAGCTTCAGTCTGCCCCTGGGCTCCAAGCATTACTGCGATTTGGGTTCCGTCAGGCGACCAGCTCGGCGAGTGGGTGGGCTGGCCGGGGTTTCCCCAACATTGCGACAGATACCCGGCGCCATTCGCGGCGCTATGCACTGAGTGCGCTTGCGAGTCGTCGGGGTGGGCCAGCACCAATTCAATGATTGCGCCACGATCAACTACATACGCCATCTGGCTGCCATCCGGCGAAAAACCGGCGCCGGAGCAGGCGGAGGCCACGATCGTCCGGGCAGTGCCACCCAAGAGCGGAATCGCCATGAGTCTGCGATTTTCCAGGAAATAAATTTGGCTGCCATCGGGAGAAAATGAGGGCGACTGGCAGCATCCCTCTGTGGGCGGCATGATCTCCGCGTCGCTGCCGCCCACGCCGCCATTGCCAATCGAGAGCAAGTGGAGCGACGTGCCGGCGGGGCCCGTGTCCACGTGGGCGAGGAATTTGCCGTCGGGCGAGATCACTGAGTCCACGACGTTGCCATTGAACGTCAGCTGGTGAAATTGCAGTTGCGGCGTGGGCGCGGTGACATGCGGCCGCCAACGCCACCAGGTCACCCCGGCGGCGACAACCACCAACACCACAGCCGTCGCGGCGCCGATCCACCCGTAGCGGCGCTGGGGCGGTGCCGCCGCGGCGGGAAGCGCGGCCGTCGAGCCGCTCTCGCGTTTGAGGCGTTTGAGGTCGCCGCGCAGGTCGGCGGCGGATTGGTAGCGCAGGTCGGGATCTTTTTCGAGGCACCGGGTGGTGACCTCCTCGAGCCGGGGCGGAAGGTCGGGCCGCAATTGCGTCGCGCGCGGCGGCTGCTCCTTGAGGATGGCGGCCATGCACTCGGCCGGAGTGCGTGAGGTAAAGGCGGCGCGCCCCGTCGCCATCTCGTACAGCACCGAGCCCAAACTAAACAAATCACTGCGGGCGTCGAGCGCTTCGCCGCGCGCCTGCTCCGGCGACATGTAAGGGATGGTGCCCATGGTGACGCCGGGCGAGGTGAGCGGCTGGCTCATGGTGCGCGCATCGGCCGACAGAGCTTGTTCTGTTTCGAGCCGTGCCAGGCCGAAATCAAGTACCTTCACGTGCCCGCCGGAGCTGATCCAAATGTTGTCGGGTTTGAGGTCGCGGTGGATGACGCCTTTGCGGTGTGCGGCGTCGAGTGCGTCAGCGACCTGGGCCGACCAGTCGAGCCACTGCTCGGTCGAGACTGGGCCGCGCTTGAGGCGGGCGCGCAGGGTTTCGCCTTCGAGCAGCTCGAGCACCAGGTAGGGCCGTCCGTCTTCGCTGCCGACTTCGTACAAGGTGCAGATGTGCGGATGATTGAGAGCGGCGATGGCGAGCGCCTCACGCTCAAAGCGGTCGCGGGCGGCGCCCAGCGCGGCGTCAGGCAGGAACTTGAGCGCAACCAAACGATTCAGGCGTTGGTCACGGGCTTTAAACACCTCGCCCATGCCGCCCGCACCCAGCGGCTCAAGTACCTCGAAATGCCCCACCTGTCTGTGTGACGCCATCTCGGCATTCTACCGTAACGAAGGCCGCCGCCGCGCCCTGCGCGCAGGCGACCGAGGTGAAGGGCTGCGTTCTTCGATAGGCGCGCCTCGGCGTTCGTCCGCTCAATCGGCGCGCAGGCTGGCCAGTGGATCGGCGCTGGCGGCGCGGCGCGCAGGCAGGAATGACGCCAGCAGGCCGACCGCGGCCATGGCCAGCGAAGCGCCCAGGAACGTCGGCGGATCAAGCGGGGAGATGCCGATCAGCAGGGAAGCGGCGGTCATCGCGATTCCCACCGCCAGCGCCAGACCCAAGGTCATTCCCGTGGCGAGAATCCATACGCTGCCCCGCATAACGCCCCCGATCACCTGGCGTGGGCGGGCGCCGAGCGCCACCCGGACGCCGATTTCGCGCGTGCGCTGCGCTACCGAGTAGGCCACCACACCATAGACGCCCACGATGGCGAGCAAGAATCCGAGCGCGCCCAGCCAGGAAGCCAGACGCGCACCGAAACGGAAAATGTACAGTCCATTCAACCCGTCCAGCGACTCCTCGCCGGTCTGAACATCGTCGAGTGGAACCGCCGCGTCCAGCGCATGCAGGTTGGCCACAACTGTCGCCGTCAAATTCGGAACTCGATTGCCGCGCACTTGCAAGGTGCGGACCGGCACGTATTTGTCCGCTCTGAAGGGTGTGTAGAACGTCGGCTGGATGGGCTGGCCGAGATCGGTGCGAATGCTGCCGACCACGCCGACCACCTGAAGTGAAGTTGTTTTATCTCGATCCGACGTAAACGTCTTGCCGAGCGCGTCGCCGGCCGGCCAGAATTTCGTTGCCATGGCGCGGTCGATGACGGCAATCCCGCCATGATCGTTGGCATTCAGAAATCGGCCAGCGAGTAATGGTATGTGCATCGTGGCCAGATAATCCGGGGTGACGGTGTTATAGGCCGCGCCGTCGGTTTTTCCGGCCGCCTTGACCGATGTGCCCACGCTGACGGTTCCAAAGGGAACGATTTCAGCCAGGCTGGCGGAGGTGACGCCGGGAAGATGGCGCACGCGGTCCAGCGCGGCGTTGAAAAACTGGTCGCCGCGCGCCGCGTCATAACCGGCGGCGCTCGCATCGAGCGTGACATACACCAGGCCGTGGGGATCAAAGCCGATCGGCGCGTGCTGGGCGGCAATCAGCGAGCGAGCGAATAATCCGCCCACGATGACCAATGCGAGCGATCCTGCTACCTGTAGCGTGACCAGCGTGCCGCGCAAGCGCAGCCGCCGCGGTGATGCGCTGGCGCCGCTCTCGCCACGGAGCGCGTCGGCGGGATCGCACCGCGCCGCGCGCAGCGCCGGAATGATCCCCGCCGCGAGCGCCATCACCAGCATGGCGAGCATCGCCGCCGCGTAAACGCGCCAGTCGAAACTGAAGTCCACCGAGATGGGGAAGCCCATATTGGCGGGCAGCTTGGTGACCCCCCGGCTCAGCGCCGAGCCAAGCACCACGCCCGCCAGGCCGCCGCCCAGCGCCAGCCAAGCGGTCTCGAGCGCGGCCTGGCGCGCCAGCCGCCAGCCGGCGCCTCCCAGCGCCGCGCGCACCGACATTTCACGTTGCCGCGCGGCCGCGCGTGCCAATAGCAGGTTCACGATGTTGGCGGCGGCGAGCAGCAGCACCAGTCCCGACAAGCCGAGGAAGATGGCTGCCGCGGCGCCCACGGGATTGGTGCCGCTCGAGTTCAACATGCCCTTATCCTCGGTCGCCCGCAGCAGGAAGCCCTGGCGCGGCTTGCCGGGCGCGTGGGCAAGCCGGCCGGCGATGAGCGCCAGACCCACTTGCGCCTGCGACAGCCCCACGCCGGGTCGCAGCCGCGCCAGCACGAAGGCGCTCAAGGTATCGGTCCCGAACTGGGTGGGCGGCTCCAAAGATTCCGAAACGTAGCCCTGGGTGTCAAACAGTGACGAAACGCCATGGAAGCCGCGCGGCGCGATGCCTACGATGGTCACCGCCTTGCCGTCGACGAAAGCCGTGCCCCCGACGACACCGCGGTCGCCATGAAAACGCGATTGCCAGAAATCGAAACTGAGTACCATCTCCGGGCCAGCCGTGCGCCCGCGCCAGCCGGGCACCTCGACGCCCATGACGTCGAAAAAATTGTCGCTGATGTAACAGGCCCACAAACTGTGCGTTGCCACGCCCGAGCGCAGGCCCACTTCGTCCAGCGCGGCGGTGGCTAGGCCCGAAAAAACGTCGCTCGCACCGTCGCGTATGGCGTCGCGATCGGGCCGGGAAATTCCATTCGACCAGCCGCTGTTCGCGTTGTGTTCAGTCAAATAGACCAAGCTCGCCGGATCGTTTACCGGCAGCGGACGGAACAGCAGTCCATTGGCAAGGCTGAACACGGCGGCATTGGCCCCGATGCCGATGGCGAAAGCGAGAATGCAGGCAAAGGTAGTTGACGGTGACTGGCGAAGACGGCGGGCCGCATAGCCCGCATCTTGCACAAGAAGTTCTATCGCTGCGCCGACGCGCGCCGAGCGGACAGTATGCCGCAGTTGCTCGACACCGCCGGATTCGATGGCCGTTGCGCGCGCGGCGGAGGCGGTCCCCAGGCCGGCCGTGCGTTTGCGCTCCGACTGCTCGGCGATATAGGCGCCGAGTTCGGCGTCAAGATCCGCGTCGGCATGGCCGCGGTGAACCAAATTCCGGTACAGGGAGCGAAGGTAGGAAATAAGGCTCATTGGGGGAGCTCCAGTGTCCGCCGCATCGCCAGCGCAATGGTCTGCCAGCGCACGGTCTCGCTCGCCAACCGGCGGCGGCCGACGGCGGTCAATTGATAAAACTTCGCCCGGCGCCCGGCGGACGTTTCGCCCCAGGCCGACGACAACCAACCTTTCTCCTCCATGCGGTGGAGCGCGGTGAACAGGGAACCGGGCCCGATCTGGAAAGTGCCTTGAGTGACTTGGTTGAGCCGGTCCGCGATGCCGACGCCATGGAGCGGCTCGAGCGCAAGAATTTTCAGCAGCAGCAGGTCTAGGGTTCCGGGCAGGAGTTCCGTGGACATTGGTATCGAACCTCGATATCGAGATTCGATGATACCACGGTCGCGCCGGGCTACTCGGCCGCCAGGGTCTCGGCGGGTGAAATGGCCGAGCCGCGCAGGGCGGGGAAGTAGGCGGCCGCCGCCACAGCGGCGGCCAGCAGAGCCACAGTCGCCAGGAGCGTGGGCGCATCCAGGGGCTTTACTCCATACAAAAGCGAGCGCAGGCTAAGCGTGAGCGGAACCGCCAGCACGCCGCCCGCGCAGGCGCCCAGCAGCGCCACACGCAGCGCCTGGCGCACAAACAAGCCTTGCACCGCGCGCGGCCGCGAGCCGAGGGCGAGGCGGATGCCGATCTCCCGCCGCCGCCGCGCCACATCGTAGGCGATAACGCCGTAAATGCCGACAATGCCGAGCAGCAGCGCCATGCCGCCGGCCAGCAGCAGCATCACCATCGCGAACGAGGAGACGGCCAGAGTGCGCGCCGCCAGATCATCCATCGTGCGCGGTTTGGCGAGCGGCGCGTTGGCGTCCACCGCGTGGACCGCCTGGGTCAAATCGCGCAACAGACCGCTCGAGCCCGCCCGGTCGGAGCGCACCGTGTAGAACGCGTAGCTCAGGTTCTGGGTGCCGTTGGCGGGTTCAGGCGGCCAGTACACGGTGGGCGTCGCGGGCTTGCGGGGGCCGTCGAAGCGCACGTCGCCGGCAACGCCGACGATGTCAAACCAGGGCTGATGGGGAAACTCCCGCAGCCGTTGTCCCACAGCGGCTTGCGCGCCGCCCCAGAGATCGCGCGCCAGCGCCTGCGAAATCACCACCACCGGGCGATTCTGTTGAATATCGGCCCAGGACATGTCGCGTCCCGCCAGCAGCGGGATTCCCATGGCCTTAAAATAATTGGGCGCGACATGTATGTACAAGCGCATCGGCAATGAACCGGTTGGTTGCAGGGTGCCGTGCTCGGTGTAAATTTCATCCCAATCGTGGCCTTCGCCGAGCATGGGAACATCGCCTGCAAAGGAAACTTCGCGCACGCCGGGGACGGCGGCAATGCGGTCGGCAATGGCATGTTCGGCGGCCAGCAGCTTCGTGTCGTCGGTGCCGGCGGAGCGGTTGAGCATGGCAAACGTTTGCAGCGTGGCCGGCGATTGGTATCCCAGGTTCACCGATTGCAGAGCGGCGAACGAGCGCAGCAGCAGGCCCGCGCTGAACAACAGTACCAGCGCCAGAGCTACCTGGGCGGCGATGAGCAGGTCGCGGCGGCGGCGTTGCTGCTGGCTGGCGGTGCCGGTCCGCTCCGCGGTCGCGGAAGCCAACGAAGCCGGGGTGCGTGCCAGCCGCAGCGCGGGCGCCAGGCCGCAGGCCAGCGCGCACAGCGTGGCGAGGACGGCACAGACCAGCGCCGAGCGGCCGTCAAGCGAGGTCTCGCCCAAACGCGCCATGCTGCCCGGCACCAGTGCGGCAAGTAAGCGCAGCGCGCCATAGGCCACCCCCCGTCCGGCGGCGCCGCCGGCCGCCGCCAGCCAGGCGCTCTCCACCAGCACCGAGCGCACGATTCGCCCCCGGCCCGAGCCCAGCGCCGCACGCACGGCCAGCTCGCGGCGGCGCGATTCGGCCCGCGCCAAAAACAGGTTCATCACGTTGACACACGCCATCAGCAGCACCAGGGCGATGGTTCCGAGCACGGCCCAGAGTGCCGGCGCCATACCCCCCACCACCTCGTCCTGGAGCGGCTCGAAAGCGGGTGTGATGCGCCAACGGAGATAGAAATGGGGATCGGTGCCGGCGCCATTGGTCCAGCTATCCATCCAGAGCCCGACCATTCGCTCCATGTCCCGGTCGGCAGCCGCCAGGCTGACGCCCGGCTTCAGTCGCCCGATGCCGTAATACTCGAATCCCGCCAGGATCAATTTGCTGCGATCAATAGCGACCGGGATTAGCACGTCGAAATCCACTGACACCAGCCGAAAACCCGCCGGCATCACGCCGGCGATGGGCCGCGCCACGTTATCGAGAAGGATTTTGCGCCCCACGATGTCACTGGCCCCGCCATAGCGCTGTTGCCAATATCCATAGCTCAGCATCACAGCGCCCGGCGTGTGCGGTGTCTGGTCGCTCGCGTTCAGCCAGCGGCCCAGCCGTGGCGGAACGCCCAGCGTCTGTAATGTGCCGTCACTCACCAGCACGGTGCGGACCTGCTCAGGCTGCCCATCACCCGTCACCACTGACGAGTCGGGAACCCAAATTCCCATGGAACTGAAGCTGGTCGAGTGCTCGCTCACGGTGACAAAGAGCGACGCGGAAAACGAAAGCTTGCCCGATACCGCCGCCATGTCGTTGCCGGGCGCGGTCAGCCGCAGTGACACTAATTGCCGCGGTTGGGGGAAATGCAGCGGATCGAGCAGCACCGATTGCACCACGCTATAGATAGCCGTCGTGGCGCCGATGCCGAGCGCGAGCGTGGCGATCGCGGTAAGCGTGAACGCCGGCGCCCGGCCCAGGCTGCGCGCCGCGTGCCAGGCGTCGCGCGCCCACTCGTCCATGAGGGCAAAGCCGCGCGCGCCGCGGTGGCGCTCGCGCGCCTGCTCGACGCCGCCCAATTGAATCGCCGCCTGGCGTCGCGCCAAGGCGGGATCCATGCCGCGCTTGACCATATCTTCGACGATCAAATCGAGGTGAGCCTGAATCTCACGTGTCGCCTCACGCTCATTCCTCGACCGCCGCAAGAACATCTCCCGCCAGCGCACCCAAAAACGCCGCATCTCAGGCCTCCTCTCCCAGCAGCCGGTCCATGATGCCCGCCAACTGGCGCCAGCGCCGCGCCTCCGCCGCCAGGCGT
>JANWLQ010000192.1 GCA_025450725.1 Terriglobales bacterium | reverse complement strand
TTCGCGCGTGCGTCTATGCTGTTCCGAACCTTGAGCGCCTCCGTGATCGGCATCGAGAGCCGCTTAATTGAGATCGAGGCCGATGCGTCGCCCTCCTCCGGTCCCGAGTCGCAATTCTCCACTGTGGGCCTGCCCGACGCCGCCGTGCGCGAATCGCGCGAGCGGCTGAAGGCCGCCATGCGCAACTGCGGATTCGAGCCCCCCATCTGCAGCGTGGTGATCAATCTCGCGCCGGCCGATGTGCGCAAGGAGGGCTCCGGTTTCGACCTGCCCATGGCGATCGCTCTGCTTGGATGCTGGGGATGTTTAACAAATTCCGCCCGCGGCATCAACGATTACCTGCTGGTGGGCGAGTTGGCGCTGGACGGCAGCTTGCGGCCGATTCGCGGCGCCCTACCGATCGCCATCATGGCGCGCGAACGCGGTATCCCCAACCTGATCGTGCCTGTCGCCAATGCGGCCGAAGCGGCGGTGGTGCACGGAGTGGCCGTGCTGGGCGCGAAAAACCTGCTCGAGGTGACCGACTGGATCAATGGACGCAGCCAGCCCACGCCGACCCGGGTTGATACTTCGGCCTGGCTTGAGCAGGGCCCTTCCGGCGCCGATGACTTTGCCGACGTCAAGGGCCAGCAAACCGCCAAACGCGCGCTCGAGGTTGCCTGCGCCGGCGGCCACAACATCCTCATGATTGGCCCGCCTGGATCCGGCAAAACCATGTTGGCGCGGCGCGTTCCCTCGATCCTACCCGCGCTGACGTTCGAGGAGGCGCTCGAGGCCACCAAGATTCACAGCGTCAACGGAACCCTGAGTTCGAATGGTAACGGCGCCACTGGCCTGCTCAACCGCCGCCCCTTCCGCTCGCCGCACCACACCATTTCCGACGCCGGGCTGATTGGGGGCGGCGTGGGGCCGCGCCCGGGCGAGGTCTCGCTGGCCCATCACGGCGTATTGTTTCTCGATGAACTGCCCGAATTTCCCCGCTCCGTGCTCGAGGTCATGCGGCAGCCGCTCGAAGACGGGCACGTGACGATCGTACGCGCCTCGCACTCGATTGCCTTCCCCTCGCGTTTCATGCTGGCGGCGGCGATGAATCCCTGCCCCTGCGGCTTTCTCAACGATGTGACTCGAGAGTGCCACTGCACTCCGCCTCAGATTCAACGCTATGCCTCGCGCATTTCCGGCCCCCTGCTCGACCGGATTGACATTCATCTGGACGTGCCGGCTGTGAAATACCAGGAGTTGCGCAGCCCGGCCAGCGGCGAGGAGCGCTCGGCCGCCATCCGCGCCCGAGTGGCGATGGCGCGCGAGCGCCAGCTCGAGCGTTTTCATCAGGACCGAATCTACTGCAATGCGCAGATGGCTACCCGACAAGTGGCGGGTTATTGCGAATTGACCAGCGCCAGCGAGCAACTGTTGGAAAAGGCGATGCAGCGCCTGGCGCTGAGTGCCCGCGCCCACGATCGCATTCTCAAGGTGGCGCGCACCATTGCCGACCTGGCCTCGAGCGACAGCATTGAGCCCGCCCACATCGCCGAGGCCATCCAGTACCGCACGCTCGACCGTACGTACTGGGCTTAGAACGCCGCGCGTGCAGACACATCCACGCTCCGCGGACGCAGGGCGAGAAGCGCGACGCCAATGACCGCGAGCACGACCGAGCCAATCATCTCAACCGGAGCGACAATCTTCATTTGTGCTTGAGCTCCCATGAGAACGGCATGCGCCAGGCTGGACCATGCCGTAAACGCGATCAAACCTCGATGCGCCGGCGGGTTGCGAACGGAGATAAGCACGAATAGACCCAACGTGGCGTAAACGCTCATCATCATCGAGAGGGCTGGCTCGGCTCGGAAGAAGAGCACCATGGGCAACACCATGGCGAGAAACAATACGCCCACCACGGTCAGGGCGATCCTCAAAGCCAATTTCCGTTCCATCGCAGCCTCCGAACGCTGGTTCTGATGCAGCCAGACACTTCATCCTACATCAGCGCCGTTCCGCTGAAGGTAGCTACGCCGCCTTGCGGCCGCGGGCGCGGCTGGCGGCGAAGACTTCGATGGCGGCGCGGTTGAAGCCGGGGATATCGTCGGGCTTGCGGCTCGACACCCAGTTGCCGTCCACGACGACCTCCTGATCAACCCAGTGTGCGCCGGCGTTGCGATAGTCATCCTGCAACGTGGGCCAACTCGTCAGCGTGCGATTGCGTACCAAGCCGGCCGAAATCAATATCCAGCCGCCGTGGCAGATGACGGCGATCGGCTTTTCGCCGGCGACGATCTCGCGCACGAACGTTTGAGCTTCGGGAATAATGCGCAAACTGTCGCCGTTGGCCACGCCGCCCGGCAACAGCAACGCGTCGTAGTTGTCGGCGCGGGCATCCTTGAGAGCCACATCGGCGACAAACGAATCGCCGGGCGTGTGATGCTTCATTCCGGTCAGCGTGTGCTGTGGGGAGATGATATCCACCTTGGCTCCGGCGGCTTCGAATGCCGACTTGGGGCCGGTGAGTTCCACTTGTTCGAAGCGGTCGGCAACCAGAGCGGCCACGCGCATGCCGGCGATGGTTTGAGACGGGGCGGGATCGGATTGTTGGTTAGAAGCATCAGGGTTCACGGCGGCAAACCTCCATGAACCCTTGGATGCAGGCATCTTTTGGGAACTGGACTAATTAATAATGCGAACGACGTTCGCGGTCTTGTCGGTGAAAAGAATGAAGCTGGCGTCAGGCGCGATGGCCATGCCGAATACGCCGTTGTAGCGCACCGGTCCGACCAACTCGCCCGCCACTTCGGTGAGGTCGCCGTCGGCCATGTGCAGCAGCGCGGGGGCGCCGGCCAGGGTTGAAACCTGCAACGTGGTCAGATTGAGCACACGGAGCAAGCCGGTGTTGGAGTCGCCCCAGAACAGGCTGTGACCGTCGGAGGTAAGGAACGCCGGATCGCACAAACTGGCGTTCGCCGCCGGACCGTCGGCAAAACCGCACTGGTGCGCTCCCCCCACTACCGTCGTGACCGCGTCCGTGGTGAGATCCAGCAACCGGATGGCCTGGTTTTCGAAGTCGGAAATGTAAATCTTTTTTCCCGTCGCATCGAAGGCCATTCCGTTCGGTTCGGCGAAGCGCGCCGCGGCACCCACCCCGTCGGCGTTGCCCAGGCCGCCGTTGCCAGCAATGGTCGAGACGGTGGCGGCGGTGAGATCAATGAGCCGGATGGCGTTGTTGCCCGTATCGGCGATGTAGAGTTTGGTTCCGTCGGACGAAGCCAGGATGCCGAACGGGTGATTGAAACGCGCTGCGGTCAGGCTGCCATCGGCGAAGCCGCTGGCGTTGGTGCCGGCCAGGGTGGTAACGGTCGAGCTGGATAGATCGAGCTTGCGGATGGCGGCATTGCCAGTATCGGCGACATAGATGACGTTCTGGCTGGGCACCCAGGCCAGGCCCGCGTTTTGGAAGAACGCCGCGCTTGACGCCGGGCCGTCACTGAAGCCCTGGTGCGGGCCGGCAACGGTGGTCACGTTGGTCGTGGCCAAATCGATTTTGCGAATCGCGCCGTTGATCGAATCGGAAACATAGGCGATCTTGCCATCGGTGACGATGCCGTCGGGCTGGCTGAACTGCGCGACCGACACGCCGGTAAAGCCTGGCCCCGTGCCCACGCCATCGGCGTCGCCGCGGTGGGAGGGCTGCCCGGCGAGGGTCGAAGTCGAGAGCGCCACCGCGGACTGGCTCCTCGCGGAGAGCGGGTTATTGATATCCATGCGGCGGATCAATCCATTATCGGTGTCGCCGATGAAGAGAGAGGTTGTGCCTGGTCCGACGATGTCGGCGAGCGCGGTCAGGCCGCTCGGGTTGAAGAAGCTGGCCTGGGTGGCGGTGCCATCGCTTTGGCCGGGAGCGTGCGAGCCGGCCAGCGTGTACACCTGGGGATTCGCGCCCAGCGTCAAAGCGCGAATGGCGCTACCGTCGGCGATATACACCACCGGCGAGGGCGTGTGCGGGTCAACGGTGATGGCGTTGAGATCAACGCCAAACGAGGCGCTCAAGGCGGCGCCATCACTCGCCCCAACCGTACCTGTGCCGGCGACGGTCGTGACCTGGGCGCCGGGCAGGGTAATGCGGCGGATCACGAAGCCGCAGGCGTCGCTCAGATACAGGTTGGCGCCCTGGGAGTCAATGCCGAGGCCGGTGGGCTGGCAGAAACTTGCCGCCGCGCCGGTGCCGTCCACCGAGCGGAAAATGCCATGCTGACCGGCCAGTGTGGTCACCGCTCCGGTGGCCAGCGTGATGGCACGCACCACTTCGTTGTTGGTGTCGGCGACGTACAAGGTGGTGTGGTCGGGCGACATCGCGAGGCCATGGGGAAAGCTGAACCGGGCGGCGGCGCCGACGCCGTCGACATAGCCGGCGAGGTCGTTGCCGGCCACCACGGTCAGGCTGAAGCCGCCGATCGTGAACGACACGATGCGGTTGCGCAGCGCATCGGCAATGTACACCTTCTGCGTGGTCGGGTCGAAGGCCATGCCCTCGCCGTCGGCGACGGTGAAGTTGTAGGGGCCACCGATCAGCGTGGTCATGGTTTGGTTCTGCAGGCCGAAGGCGCGCAGCGCCGTGCCCCGCTTGTCGGCGAAGTACACATTGCGTCCGCCGTCGGTGACCAGCGCCGTGGGCTGGGCCTCGTCGGCGGTCGTGGTGCCGTCCTCGAAGCCGACACCGCCGGGGCCGCCGGCGACCGTATGGAGGTGGCCGGCCCAGCCGGTGATCGTCAGCAGTACAGTTGCGGTCTGCACGATGGGGGCGCCCGACGCGTCGGTCGAGGTCGCCGACAGCGTGATCGGAACGCCGCTTTGCGCAAGGCTGATGCTCGCGGTTGAAAGGGAGAGTGTCACCGCGCCGCTGGCGCTGAGCGTCGTCACGTCGGTCGAGCCGGTAACGTTGATCGGCTCGCCACCCACGGTGAACTTGACCGGGTTCGCGAAGCCGGGCGAGAGGGTCAGTTGGAACGTCTGGCTGCCGGTCGCCGCCTTGCCCAGCGTCATGGTCGCGCTGGCCGGACTGAGCGTGAACTGCGCCGGCGGCACTTGGAGGGTGACCGCGGCGGAGGCGGATTTCGTTGGGTCGGCGGTGCTGGTCGCGCTGACAGTGACCTGCGCGGGCGAGGGGAGCTTGCCGGGGGCGGTGTACAACCCGTTGCCGTCAATCGTCCCCACCGAAATGCTGCCGCCGGTTGTGCCGTTCACGGCCCAGGTCACGGCCTGGTTGGTGGTGCCGGTCACGGTGGCGCTAAAGCCCTGGGTCGCGCCCAAATCCACCGTCGCCGTGGTGGGATTGATAGTGATGGCCACCGGCGCCTGCAAGGTGACGGTGGCCGAGCCGCTCGCCGTCGTATCCTGCACGCTGGTGGCGGTCACGGTCACCTGGGTCAGGCCGGGGAACAGGCTGGGGGCGGTGTAGAGACCCGTCGCCGAGACCGTACCCACCTTGGCGCTGCCCCCGGCGGTGCCGTTGACGCTCCAGGTGACGGCGGTGTTGCTGGCGTTGGTCACCTGGGCGGAAAATTGTTGGGTTTGCGAGGCGCCGAGCGTGGCCTTGGCGGGCGCGACCACGACCCCGACCGGCGCGGTGATGGTCACGGCGGCGGTCGCCGACTTGGTGGGATCGGCGGCGCTGGTGGCGCTGACGGTGACCACGGCAGGGGAGGGAATTGTGGCGGGCGCGGTATAGACGCCATTCTTGTCAATGGTGCCCAACGTGGCGTTGCCGCCCGCGGTGCCGTTGACCGCCCAGGTCACGGCCAAGTTGGTGGTGCCGGTTACGGTGGCGGTGAACGTCTGGCTGCCGCCGGTCGCAACCGTGGCGGTGGCGGGCGCGACCGAGACGGCGATGGCCTGGGTCAGAGTCAAGGTGGCGTTGGCGCTGACGGCGGTATCGGCGATGCTGGTGGCGGTGATAGTGAGCTGGCTCAATCCGGGAAAAGTGGCCGGGGCGGTGTAGAGTCCCGTGCCGCTGATGGCGCCGAGCGTCGCGCTGCCGCCCGGCTTGTTGTTCACCGACCAGGTGACGCCGGTGTTGTTGGTGTTGGTCACAACCGCCGTGTACTGCACGGTTCCGCCGGCGGCCACCGTGGCCGTCGCCGGCGAGAGCGCGATCGCCACCGCCGGGGTCAGCGTGATCGCCGCCGAGGCTTGGCTGTTGCCGTTGGCCACGCTCACCGCCTCGACCGCCACCGCGCCCGCCGGCGGCGTCAGAGGGGCCGAGTACAGCCCGGTCTGGGTGATGGTGCCGGTTAGCGCGCTGCCGCCGAGAAATCCATTGACCTTCCACACCACCGACGTGTCGCGGGCGTTGAGCACCGTGGCGGTGAACTGCTGGCGGCCGCCGCCCGCCTGCAACTGTGCCGAGGACGGCGCAATCTGCACCACCGGGATTTGCGGCAGCGTCGCGCCACAGCCGGCCAACAACAGGCTCAACAGTGTCGCGCACAGCGGGGCCCCCAACACCTGACGCAGCCGCGCGCGGCCCGCCTTCAGCTCGCTTTTTAGCTCTCGATTCAGCTCCGATGGAGTGGAATACACGTGGATCATAAACGGATTTCCTCGCGGTTGGGGCGCGCCGCGGCGCCAGTTTAGTGGAAGAGAAACGATTGCCGCTGGAACTGGTGAATGGCCTCGGTCGTCGCCCGCACCGAGAGCGCATGGTAGGCGAAGGGCAGGAGTTCGAGCGCCATCGCCCAGCGCGGATGGCCGCGGCGCTCCAAGCCCCAGGCCGGGGACGTGAACAGCGCCACTTCGATCGGGGTTTCGATCAGCCAGGCGCGCTTGGCGGAAAAGGCGTGGCAGCCGCCAACCGCGATGGGGTTGCGCGTCAGCACGTCGCTTTCGCACAGCCCCATGTCGCGCGCCTGCGCTTCCAAGCGGTAATGGTCGAACATCATGGCGCCTTCGCCGGCCAGCTCGAGCACGAACGGCCGGTGCCAACGCACCTGCATTTCGTGGTGCTCAACGCACCCCAGACACGGCACATAGCCCTTCGTCTCCTGGGCGAAAGTGGGGCGGGCGCCAATGGCGACGAGCAGCGCCAACCCGCAAGCGAAAGCGAAACGGCCAAGTCGTCGAGATGAAATCAACATCGTGAGCTCCGGCACAATCGAGAACTTTGAATTCAGAGAAGCAGCTAAGGATGGCCGCTCGGTGCCGATTTGAACCGGTGCGCGCGAGAATCAGACCTTGGTGGCGGGCTGATCCGAAATGGGTATGACGCGCGGAGCGCGCCACGCTTCCAGTAACAACCTAACTCCGAGCCGCCCGCATCCCGGATGAGTGAGTAGCTGATCCATGTCCCTCCGCCCGCCCAACCTTCCCGGCCCCCATTGGTTGACCGCCGACTGTGAGTTGGACCTCGCCACGGTCGCCGTCGCCGGCGGCACCAGGCTGGCCTGCGCGGAGCAGCGCCGCCGTCAACAACGCAGTCTGGGGGTGAGCCTGGGGGTGCAGGTTGGGCTCATGGCGCTGTTGGTCGCCGCGCTGGAGTTGGCGCCGCCGCTTCTGCCGGCGAGCGAACCAGTGACGACGGCGGCGCAGACCCATCAATTCGCTTTTCTGGATGTGCCGCTGCCCCTGCCCGCGCCGGCGGCAAGGCGTGCGATCCCGGCGCCTACGGTCAGTGCGCGCACGATCGCCCCCCGCCCGATCATTGCGCCATCGAGGCTGGTGCCGAATTCACAACCGAGGCCGACTCTGATGTTCCCGCCGACTCCCGACGCGCCTATGGTTCTTGCGGCGGCCGCGCCGGCGCTGATCGTTGCGCCGGCTGCTGTAGCGCTGCCTGCACCCGCGGTCGCGTCCCCGCCGGCCGAGGCGTCGGTCGAGTCGGTCCATTTAAATAGTTTCACCAACCAAGGCACGGCGGTCGCCGTGCCCATTGCGCCTGGCGCGCCCGACGGGGTGCGCGCCACGCACGGCGCCGCGGCGCCGGTGGTCGCCTTGGGCGCATTCGACGCCAGCCCTAATTCCGCCAAACGGGCATCGGACTCCTTCGTAGGGTCCGATGGTTTGAACTCGTCGTCGGGTGCGGGTTTCACCCCAGGCGCATTCGGTGGCGTCGGGGGCAAGGCCTCGGCGGGCGCCGTGGAGCCGGGTGCGTCACCTCCGTCATCCATTCACCTCGATCAGTTTCGGCGCGCGGCGCCGGTCGCAACGCCGCGGAACGATGATGGGGCTGGACCGCTGCCTGCCTTCACGCCTCCCCAGATCACCTACCTGCCGCAGCCGCATTATCCGGCGGCGGCGCGCGCCGCGCATCGCGAGGGCGACGTGGTGTTGCGCGTGCGCCTGGGCGCGGCCGGCACGATCAATGTTGTCGGCGTGGTGGCCTCGCTCGGTGACCTGCTCGATGCGGCCGCCATTCGGGCCGCCCAACAATTGCAATTTCATCCCGCCCGGCGGAACGGGCAGCCTGTGGATTGGGCGGTCCTGGTGCGGATTCACTTCCGACTCGCCGACTAGCGCGTTCTGCCGGAATTAATGGTTGAGGAGCCCTCCGTTATGTTGGTCACGTCGGTGATGTCGGTACTAAAGCGTATGCCTT
>JANWLQ010000191.1 GCA_025450725.1 Terriglobales bacterium | reverse complement strand
GCGTTTTCGCCCAAAATAAAGGAGCGGAGAGAATATTCGAGCGCCCTGTTCGACGCCTCCGGCCAGGTGATCGCCCTGGGCGACGACATGCCCGTGCACAAGGGCTCGAAGCCCCTGTCCGTGCGGGCCGCGCTGCATGCGCTCACGCTCGACGACGGCGATGTCGCCATCCTCAACGACCCCTATGACGGCGGCACCCACCTGCCCGACATCACACTGGTGGTGCCGGTGTTTGTGGACAAGGGCAAAAAAGCGGCCTTCTACGTCGCCAACCGCGCCCATCACTCCGATGTGGGCGGAATGTTCCCCGGGTCGATGGGCCTGTGCCGTGAAATCTACCAGGAGGGCATCCGCATCCCGCCGCTCAAAATTGTGCGCCGCGGCGAGCTCGACCGCGGCCTGCTGGCGCTCATTCTCAACAACGTGCGCACGCCGCGCGAGCGCGAGGGCGACCTGACCGCCCAGATCGGCGCCTGCCGCATCGGCGCCGAGCGCGTGCGGCAAATGACGGCGAAGGACGGCCTGCCCCGGGTCCAGCGCAACATGCTGGCCATGCTCGACCACTCCGAGCGCCTCATGCGGCAGGAGTTGCGCGCTATGCCCAACGGCGAGTTCCGCGCCGAGGATTTTCTCGACAACGATGGACTGTCCGAAAGCGCGGTGCGCATCTGCTGCGCCGTCCGCCTCGACCCCAAGCGCGCGCGCGCGACGGTGGATTTCACCGGCAGCGACCCGCAGGTGGCCGGCAGCGTGAACGCGGTGGACGCGATCACCTATTCGGCGACCTTTTACGTTTTCCGCTGCCTGCTGCCAGAAGAGGCGGCGCCGACCGCCGGGCTTATGCGCCCGATCACGATGGTGATGCCGGCGGGCACGGTGGTGAACGCCCGCCCGCCCGCCGCGGTCGCGGGCGGCAACGTCGAAACCTCGCAGCGCATCGTGGATGTGCTGCTGCGCGCCCTCGCCCAGGCGCTGCCCCAACGCATCCCGGCCGCGAGCAGCGGCACCATGAACAACCTGACCATCGGCGGCGTGTATCCCGCAAACGACGCACGCGCCGGCCAGGCCTATGCCTATTATGAAACCGCCGGCGGCGGCATGGGCGCCAGTGCCACCTCCGACGGCCTCAGCGGCGTGCACACCCACATGAGCAACACCCTGAATACGCCGGTCGAGGCGCTCGAGTACGCTTATCCGTTCCGGGTGCGCCGCTACAGTTACCGGCGCGGCTCCGGCGGCGGTGGCCAACACCGCGGCGGCGACGGATTGGTGCGCGAAATCGAGGTGCTCACGCCGGCGCAGGTCACGGTGTTGGCTGAACGCCGCCGCTTCGCTCCCTACGGACTCCATGGCGGCTCGAACGGCGCCCGCGGCCGCACCCTATGGCTCGAACCCGGCGCCATCGGCGGCGTGGCCCGCGAGCTGCCCGGCAAGTGCAACCTGTTCGTCCCCGCCGGCGCGGTGATCCGCCTCGAAACCCCCGGCGGCGGCGGTTGGGGCGACTCCACCGCGCCCACCGACCCACCCCCCGCCCGCATACGTTAGTCGTTTCCCGCTACAAACTGACGTAGCGCTATGGCAGCAGCGCGGCTCAGCCCGCGATCGAAGCATAAAAACCCTAGCTCACCGGCTTTGCCGCGGGCGATATGCAGATAGGTGGCCAGATGCACGCTATCATAACCCCGCAGCTGGTATTGCTGGGCGAGGGCTCCAGCCGCCAGCGCCAACTCGCGGGTGAGGCCAAAGGCGCCCAGCGTCGCCCAGTCCGCATCCAGGGCCTCAACAGCGCGGGCCAATCCGCGGCGGTCCAGCCGACGATCACGCCCGGCGGCCGCCAAGCCGGCCCTGGCCTCGGGATATGCCGCAACCGAGGTTACGCACGCGTCGGCCGCGGCAATCGATGCGCGGACAACGTCGCTCTCTGGTTCTTCCAGGTAAAGCTTCATCAGAGCGCTGGTGTCGAGATACAAATTCATTACGGTTCACGCCAGCCTGGATTAGCGGCGCTGGCGCAGCACGGTCTCAGAAACCAATTCCCCGCCTTTGACGCGCAGTCCACGCAGCCCCTTTGGCTTGCCGCCGCTCCAACTCGCTTCGCCGCGTGCGACCGCATCCCGAAGCCACTGCAGGTCGGTAGACTTCGCGACTGGCGAAAGATGCACGATTGGCTGTCCGCGGTCGGTAACCGTCATTTCTTCGCCTTCCCGAACGCGGCGCAGCCAGGCGCTGGCGTTGCTCTTGAATTCGCGAATGCCGATCTGTCGCATGTTCAACCCTCGTGGCCCCATCTTATAACATTCGGGGCCTCAGGGCATGATTCCAGGCTCGCGCTCGCTTGATCCCTAGGCCGCGAAGTCCTTGTGCAGCAGCAGGCCGTCCAAGTCCTCGCTGTAATAGCGCGGCAGCGTGCGGATCACGTTGTAGCCCGCGCGCGTGTAAAACGCCAGCGCGCCGGCGTTGTTCACCGCCACCTCGAGCTGCATGCCGGTCGCGCCGTTCGCCAGGTGATACTGCTCCGCGGCGGCCATGAGCGTGCGGCCGATCCCCCGCTGGCGAAAGCTGGGCGCAACATCGAGCGTAATGACATGCCCGCGGCCGCGCGTGCGCACGGTGAGAATAAACCCCGCCAGTTCCTCCCCCACTTCAATGCCCCGGTGATACGGCTGCCGTGGGTTACGCAGGTGCGCCCTGATCTCCTCCTGCGTATAGGCAATACCGGGCGCGAAGCATTGCTGATCCAGCCGCCACAGCTGTGGAGCGTCGGCTTCGGACAGCGGACGGGGTTGCAACATCAAGCCCAATATTAAAACAAAAGAAATCGCAGAAAACGGCCGGCAATGCGTCCCGACACCAAGCCCACAAACCCCGCCAGCGCCAGCGACACCCCGGCGTGCCGCTTGAGCTGCCGCCGCGGGCTCATCTCGTGGATCTCGCTGCGCACGCGCTGGCGAAGCCGGTCAACCGTTTCAACCACCGCGCTGCGCTCCCGGCTGAGCCGCTGGTCAAGTTCGGGCAGTGTGTGCGGATGGGCAGACATTATACGTAGCCTCGATGCCGTGGGTGATGTCCCTTGACCCCCAACGCCAGGCCGGCAACAAATGTCGCGGTGAGCGTGAGCGCGAGCAGCGGCACCAGGTCGCGCTCGCGCCCCTCGGGCGTGCGCGCCGCCCGCATCAACTCGCTCAGCCGCCGGCTCTCGACGTGCGAACGGTGGACGACGCGCCCGAGCAGCTCGCCCAGTTTCTGGCTAATGTCGGTAATTTGATCGGCGGCGGTCGCAGCTGGCACTCCCTTTGTGATGCCGGCACATTTACGCGCGTTGCGCCCGGTACCGCGCGGCGCTCTCGAAAGAATAGAGAATGCCTGACACCAGCGTAAAAAAGGTCACCGACACCCATCCGAATATCTCAATGTCATGCACCACCACGTTGCCGGTCAGAGCGTCCAGCAGCGCGACGCCTACCGTGGCCAGCTCGGCCGTGGTGGAGGCCTTGCCCCACCAAATAGGCCGAAAGTCGCGGAATTTGGTTCTCACGTAGAGGATAGCGGCGGCCACCAAGATGCACGCGTCACGCGTGAAGACCAGAATGGTAAGCGCCCACGGACTTTCCCCGGTCACGGCCAGCGCAATAAACAAGGCAATCAGCAGCGACTTGTCCGCCAACGGATCGAGGTAAGCGCCCAGCACCGAGTGTTGGTCCAAACGGCGCGCCAGCCATCCATCGAAACCATCGCTGACCGCGGCAACAACAAAGACAATTAGTGCCCAGGCAAAATGCAGCGACCAGATCGCCACTAAAATCGCCGGTACCGCCAGCACCCGCAACTCCGTAACCAGGTTCGCGGGATAGAACCACTCGGGAAGACTCGGCTTGGCGCGCGCCGCGATTGCCATGCCGATAATTTTACGGCAGCGCGTGGAGCTTCGGGAGCAGTTCGGCCCGCAGGGCGCTGAATTGGGGCCTTAGGCTGGCCGCAACAGGTTCCGCGGGCGGCAGCGTCTTGCGCACGACTTCGAAGTTTTCAAACCTGCCGTTGTGCTCAATGCGGAAGTCGAGATGCGGCCCCGTCGCGAGGCCGGTCATGCCGACAAGCCCAATGCGCTCGCCTTGCGCCACGCGTTCGCCCACGTGCACCAGGATGCGCGACAAGTGCAGGTAAAGTGTTTGGTACCCGCCGGCGTGCTGTATCTGCACCATGTTGCCGTCGCCGCCGAAGCGTCCCGCTCGGATCACTGTACCCGAGCCAATCGTCTGTACCGGGGTGCCCGTCGGCGCACCGAAGTCGGTGCCAAGATGGGCGCGATAAGTTTTCAAAATGGGATGAAAGCGATGTTCGCTGAAACCGCTGGTAATCGGCGCCGCGAACTTCAGCGGCGAGCGTAAAAACGCCTTCTTCATCGGATGTCCGTCGGGCCGGTAGTAGGCAAGCTGGCCGAACGCGTCGTGAAAGCGAAGCGCGTCAAAAACGGTTCCTGCGTTGACGTACTCGGCGGCGACCACTTGCCCGTATCCGGAAAATTTACCGTTGAGAAAATTCTCATCCACGAGAACGCGAAACGTGTCGCCTTGCCGCGGATCGGTGTAAAAGTCGAGATCCCAGCCGAAAATAGAGGCCAGTTCGAGCGCCAGCTGGTCGTGCTCGCCGGCGGCCTCGACCGCCCCAAATAGTGACGACTGGACGGTGCCGGCGACCGAGACCAGGTGGGTAACGTAGGGCGTGGTCTCAATCGCGGCGGTCCAGTTTGGCACGCCGGGCCTGAGGCGCAGCAAACGGTTAGCTTCAATCTGGTAGGTCAGCGCCAGCGGCTCGCCGGAAGCCGTGTGGGTATAAATCAAAGTATGTCCCGCCTGGATGCGCCCCAGATTGAAAACGGGCCGGACCTCCGCCGGCAATTGCTGCGCCACCGCATGGTCAAGGCCCAGCGAGGTGGCGGCGCTGACGAAATTGGCGTGCGGCGGAATCGCGATCGTGGCCACCACGGGCGCCGGCGCAGCCGGCACCGCCGGTGCCACCGGTGCATGCGCCGCGGCAGTCGCGGGCGTGTTGCTTTTCTGGCAGCCGGAAAAAAACGCCAGCCCGCCGGCCAGCAGGAGCGCGAAGGCGATGCGCGGCAAAACTCTCATCGGCTTCGATTGTATTGCAACCGACGGCCCCCAGCCCCCGTCATTTAGGAGCGAGCGCTCGGGCCATGCCGCCTATGATCAAACGCATGGCGAAAAATCCGCACCCGGCGGTTACCAGAACG
>JANWLQ010000190.1 GCA_025450725.1 Terriglobales bacterium | reverse complement strand
GGCGTGGTGGGACATGTGCGGACGTGGGGATTGGGCAGAGACGATACCGCGACCATCCGCGACCAGATGTACATGCCGATTGACCAAGTACCGATGCAGTTCATGACCGCGGGGGCACAGGGGATTTCGCTGGTGGTGCGGGCGGCAGGTGATCCAATGACGGTGATGCCAGGCGTGCGCGCGGCGGTAGCGGGCGCGGGCAATGACCAGCCGGTGTACGGCGTGAAGACTATGGACGCGATGATCGCGTCGTCGCTGAGCGCGCAGCGGTTCATCATGACGCTGCTGGGAGGGTTTGCGCTGTTGGCGGTGGTGCTGGCGGGCATTGGAGTCTACGGCGTGCTGGCCTATACGGTGGAACAGCGGCGGCAGGAGGTGGGCATCCGCATGGCGCTGGGCGCGGCGCCGGGGCGGGTGCGGGGGATGATGCTGGGTCATGGGCTGCGGCTCGGGATCATCGGCGCGGCGATTGGACTCGGCGGCGCGATGCTGACGACGCGTACGCTGGCGGGCGAGCTGTATGGGGTCAAGCCCAATGATCCGTTGACGCTGATCGGGGTTACGGTCTTGTTGCTGGGGCTGGCGGCGCTGGCCAGTTTCGTTCCGGCGGCGCGCGCGGCGCGGGTGGACCCGATGCTGGCGCTCAGAGATGGGAACTAGCTAAGAGGCGGTCGGCGATTGCGGCGGCGGCGCGAGTGGCAGCGACGTCGTGCACGCGCAGAATATGCGCTCCGGCGAGGAGCGCGGCGGTGGACGCGGCAAGGGTCGCGGGAAGGCGCTGCTCAGGTGGGCCGGGGCCGAGAAAGGATTTTCGGGAGAGTCCGACGAGAAGCGGCGCGCCGAGGGTGTGGAGCTGGTCGAGACCAGCGAGTACGGGAAAATTTTGATCGAGGTTCTTACCGAAGCCGAAGCCGGGGTCGAGCGTGATTTGATCGAGTGTGATGCCGGCCGCGGTGGCGTGATCGCGGATGGCGGCGAGACCGGCGAGTACTGTGGCGAGCGGGTCGGCGAGATCGGGGAGGCGGTGCATCGTCGCGAATTCGCCGCGGTGATGCATAAGGATCGCGCCGCAGCCGGTTCGAGCGAGGAGCGGCGCCATGGCGGGGTCGCCGAGGCCGGTAACGTCATTAATTATGTCGGCGCCGAAGTCGAGGGCCGCGGCTGCGGTTGAAGCGTGCCGAGTGTCAATGGACAGCAGCGCGTCAGGGAAGGCGCGTCGGACGGAGGCGAGAGCAGGTAGCAGGCGGGCAGCCTCGTCGGCGGGCGAGAGCGACAGGGCGCCGGGGCGGGTGGATTCGGCGCCGAGGTCGAGAATGTCGGCGCCTTGGTCGAGAGCCGAGTGTGCGGCTTCGACGTACTTATCGTCGATGCGACTGGGGGCGTAAAAAGAATCTGGCGTCAGGTTGAGAATCGCCATTAGCCAGGTGCGCCGGCCGAGTTCGTGCAAGCGGCCTGCGGTGCGCCAGGGGCGCTGGGGGCGGTGGAAGGTCCGGGCGGGTGGCGCTGCGCTATTATAATGAGCCGCATGGCGCTGACATCGGGAACAAAGCTTGGACCGTATGAAATCGTTGGCCCGGTCGGGGCTGGCGGCATGGGCGAGGTGTACCGCGCGCGCGACACGCGGTTGGCGCGCGATGTGGCGGTAAAGCTGCTGCCACAGGCGATGGCGAAGGATGCCGACGCGCTCCGGCGCATGGAGCAGGAGGCACGGACGCTGGCGGCATTGACGCATCCGAACCTGCTGACGATCTACGATTTTGGGGCCACGCCGGAGGGGACACCGTACCTAGTGTGCGAGCTGCTGCGCGGCGAAACGCTGCGGGCGCGGATGGAAACGGGGCGGCTGCCGGTGCGGGAGGCGATCGCATTGGGTGCGGGAATTGCCCGAGGGCTGGCGGCGGCGCACAGCCGGGGGGTGACGCACCGCGACCTCAAGCCGGAAAATCTTTTTTGCGGCGAAGACGGGCGGATCACGATTCTCGATTTCGGACTGGCGCGGCTGGCGGTGGCGTCCGGCGCTGAAGCGCAGACCATGGCGGGCGCGCCGGCGACGGAAGCCGGCATGGTGCTGGGCACAGTGGGCTACATGTCGCCGGAGCAGGCGCGGGGGCAGGGCGCGGACGCGCGCAGCGACATTTTTAGTTTGGGCGCGGTGTTGTACGAGATGTTCAGCGGGCGGCGGGCGTTTCAGGGGCCCAGCGCGGCGGACACGCTGAGCGCGATCCTGCGCGAGGAGCCGCCGGAGATTGAACTGGAAAACACGGCGCTGGGCGCGCCGCTGAGCCGGGTTGTGCGGCACTGCCTGGAGAAAATGCCGGCGCGGCGATTTCAATCGCCCGATGATCTCGCCTTCGCGCTGGAGAGCGTGGACGCGGCGCACTCGACGACGTCGCTGCAGGCGCTGGACGCGACGGCGGCGCCGGGACGGCGGCGGCGGCTGGGCTTTGCGGCGGTGGGTACGCTGGGATTGGTAGTGGTCGCCGCGGCGAGCTGGATGTGGGCGGCGCGCAGCGCGCGGGCGGGGGAGGCGCCGCCGCGCTATGAGCGCCTGACGTATCAATTGGGCAGCTTCCGGTCAGCGCAGTTTACCGCTGACGGAACGGAGGTGCTGGCGACGGGAGAGATGTTCGGCGATCCGCGGACGCGCGCCTTCTCGACGCGTTTAGATGGGGTGGGACTGCAGGCAATGGGGAGCGGTTTTGAGCGCGTTCTCGATACGGCGCCGGGCACGGCGGCGGTACTGCAGAATCAGTACCGGGTGATCGCCTTTCAAACCGCGGGGACGCTGGCGCTGATGCCGCTGGGGGGCGGAGCGCCGCGGCCGCTACTGGAAAACGTTGAAGATGCGACATTCGTGCCGGGTGGCGCCGATCCGGCGGCATTGGCGATTGTTCGCTACCATCGCGAGTCGCACGTCAGTAGTTTGGAATTTCCGGTGGACACGGTGCTGCTACAAAACAACGGATGGTACTCGAGCCCGCGGTTCTCCCGCGATGGAAGCCTGCTGGCGGTGTTGGAACATTCCGAGTCGGGCGACGATGCGGGAAACGTGGTGGTGCTGGACCGTCACGGTCGGGTGCGCTTGCGCGGCCCTCATTTTGGCTCAACCCAGGGTTTGGCATGGTCGCCGGACAGCAAGGAGATTTGGTACACGGCGAGCACCAAAGGCATTAATCGCGACCTTTACACCCTGCCACTCGCCGGAGCCAACCGGCTGTTGTTGAGCGGTCCGTCGTCACTGACGTTAGACGCTGTGGTGGGCGACGGGCGGGCGCTGGTGACGAGCGGTACCGATCGTGATACGGCGTTGGTGGTGACCGGCGATCATCCGCAGCCGCGCGACTATTCAGTGCTCGACTGGCCCGAGTGGAGCACAGTTTCGGCGGATGGGAAGAATTTTCTGATCGGCGATGAGAATGCCGGCGCACGCTATGCGACCTACCTCGAAACCGCGGCCGGGTCAGCGCCGCTGCGGCTGGGCGATGGCGACCCGTACGATCTTTCTGACGACGGGCAATGGGCGCTGAGCTTTGTGCCGGAAACGAACGGCAAGCCTTGGCAGCTTTGGTTGTTGCCCACCGGCGCAGGCATGCAGAGGGCCCTGACACATGGCGATGTGGCGTGGGTAGAGGCAAGGTTTGTTCCCGGCCAGCACGCAATTGTGGCCGATGGCTTCGAGCCGGGAAAGGCGCGACGGGCGTACTTGGTGGATTGGAACGGGACGATGCGCGCGGTCACTCCGGAAGGCGTCACGGGCTACCTGCCGACACCAGATGGGAAGTTTGTGCTTGGGCTCACTGGTGACGGCGCGGCAGCGTTGTATCCGCTGGCGGGCGGTGCGCCGCAGCCGCTACGGATACGTTTAGCCACTGCGACGGGTCAGACTTTACCGACGGCGGTGCGGTTCGCCAGCGATGATGCGCATCTATATGTCACCCGGCGCACAGCCGATCTAAGCCTTCGGGTACTACGGCTGGACCTGGCGAGCGGGGCCGAACTACCGGTGTTCACGCTCTCAACCAACGCGCTGCCTGGCGCAAGCCCCCCGATGCTCACGGGCATCTCGACCGACGGGAAGAGTTACGTCTATAAATACGAGACGTTGCTTTCGACGTTGTACGTGATCAGTGGTTTGCACTCGCGGTAGGGTTGGGCGTGGATTCGGTGACACGACAACCGCAAGTGTGCGGGCACTGGCGCTCCTGATGGTTTTTTGTATTGTTATCGTCGGTGCTGGCGTCGGTGCCTGTGCGCAGCAGAGTTCGCGGTTCGATGTTGTCCCTGTCAAGCCGAGCTGCTTGTAAATGAGGCTAGTTCGCCTGGGCCTGGAGGACGCGGTCCCAGCCTTGGTGGTCGCGGCGGATTTCGATTTGGCGCCAGGCGGCAGGGTTGAGAAGGCCGCGGACGGGTTGGGCGGAGGCGTAGCCCAGCTCCAGGATTAGCCAGCCGCCGGGGCGGAGGCGTTCGCGAGCGGCGGGGATTAGGCGGCGGTAGATTTCATCGCCTTCGGGGCCGGCGACGAGCGCGACATGGGGCTCGTGGTCGCGGACTTCGGGGGCCAAGTCGGGCAGCTCGCTTTCCGCAAGGTACGGGGGATTGGAAACGACGAGGTCGAAGGGGCCAGCTATACCGGCCAGCAAGTCGGTTGCGTAGAATTCGACATTCGCGCCGAGTGTTTTCGCGTTATCGCGTGCGCGGGTGAGTGCGGCGAGTGAAACGTCGGTTGCGATGACGTGGGCGCGGGGGCGCTCGAGAGCGAGGGTGACGGCGATACATCCGCTGCCGGTGCCGATGTCGGCGATACGCGCGGGTTGATCGTATGGAATGCGTTCGAGGGCGGCTTCGACGATGAGTTCGGTTTCCGGGCGGGGGATGAGAACGTCGGGACCGACACTGAAACGGCGGCCGTAGAATTCCTGTCCGCCGAGAATGTGCTGCAGAGGCCCGCCGGCGGCGCGGCGGTCGAGCCATTGCCGCCATTGCGCGCCTTGCTCGGCGGTCAGCTCGGACTCAGGATGGGCGTACAAATAGGAGCGCTCGCGGCCGAGGACGCGGGCGAGCATGACCTCGGCGCTTATGCGGGGCTCATGCGCCGCGACGGCCTGTGCCAAGGCCTGTTGCAGAGTGGGCATGGGAGGCAAGTGCGGCCAAACTCGCGCCGTAGGGCGCGCGGGCGATGCCGTGTTCGGTGATGATGGCGCTCACGTAGCGATGCGGGGTTACATCGAACGAGGGATTGGCGACCGGCACTCCGTCGGGCGTGATGGCGAGGCCGCGCAGGTGGGTGACTTCGACCGAAGGGCGTTGCTCGATCGGGATTTGCTCACCGGAGGCGAGGCTCAGGTCGAAGGTGGAGATGGGCGCGGCGACGTAGAAGGGGACTTGATTTTCTTTGGCGAGCACGGCGAGCGAGTAAGTGCCGATTTTGTTGGCGACATCGCCATTGGCGGCAATGCGATCGGCACCGACAATGACGGCGGCGAAGTCGCCGGTGCGGAGAAAGTGCCCGGCCATGTTGTCGGTGATGACAGTGGTTGGGATGTTGTCCTGTTGCAGTTCCCAGGCGGTGAGGCGCGCGCCCTGCAGGTAGGGTCGAGTTTCCGGGACCAGTACGCGTAACTGTTTCCCCTGCTCGACGGCGGCGCGAATGACGCCGAGCGCGGTACCGTAGCCGGCGGTGGCGAGGGCGCCGGCGTTGCAGTGGGT
>JANWLQ010000189.1 GCA_025450725.1 Terriglobales bacterium | reverse complement strand
CGCCATTTTGGCATACTAGTACGTAGAGGCGGTCGGTGTCATGGATGGAAGCCAAACGTTCCGTGTCGGCGAGAAGGTGGTGTACCCCAACCATGGGGTCGGCATAATCGAGACGATTGCCAACCGTGTGATCTCGAGCCCGGCGGGTGGCGGAGAGCAACAATACTACCAACTCAAGATAGAAGCCAGCAATCTGCGGGTCATGGTGCCCTTCACCAACGTCGAAAGCGTGGGAATGCGACGGGTGACGGACGCGCGGGCGATGGTGCCAATATTGACCTACCTGCGGGACAGCGAACCGGTGGCCTGCGCCACCGACTGGAAGTGGCGCTTCAAGGAAAACTCGGACAAGATGCGCAACGGCGCGCTGGCGCAAGTGGCGGAGGTGCTCAAGAGCCTGGTGCAACTGCATCAGGCGAAGCCGCTTTCGTACCGTGAGAAAAAGATGCTCGACCGGGCGGCGCTGTTGCTTGTGGGTGAAATGGCGAGCGCGGAGAATCTTTCGCTGGAGCGGTCACTCCAACTGCTGCAGCAAACGTTGGCGGCCGCCGAACTTATCTTGCCGCCGTTTGACGAGGAAGCGAGCTGAACCGGGACCGGCTGACGGCGTTCAGCGACGGCGTCATTGCAATTTTAATTACGGTCATGGTGCTGGAATTGAAGGTTCCAGAGAGTGCGGGTTTCGGCGCGCTGCGGGCGGACGGACCGGTGCTGCTGGCGTACCTGCTCAGCTTTATTTACCTGGGAATCTACTGGAATAACCATCACCATTTTTTCCACCTGGTGCCGCACGTGAATGGAGCAGTGCTGTGGGCCAATCTGCATTTGCTGTTTTGGCTTTCCCTGGTGCCGTTCGTAACCGAGTGGGTGGGGAGGAATTTCTTCGCGCCGGCGCCCACGGCGATTTACGGAGTGGTGCTCTTGATGGCGGCGGTGGCGTGGACAATTATGCAAACCGTCGTCTTGCGCAGCCAGGAGCCCAACTCGGCGCTGGCGCGCGCACTGGGGCGGGATTGGAAGGGAAAGACGTCGCTGGTGCTGTATGTCGCGGGGATTCTGCTGACGTTCGTTCATCCGGCGCTGGCGTATGGGCTGTACGCCCTGGTGGCTGCGCTCTGGCTGGTCCCCGACCGCCGCATTGAGAGAACCGCGCGCTGAGCCTTACTGATGCGCGAGGCGGGTACGGACGGCGTCCAGCTGCTTTTCGATTTCGGCGGTGCGCTGGGCGTCGGCGGTGGGGCTGTGCTTGAGATCGTCGAGAGCTTGCCGCCAGCTCGCTTCCGCCTGTTGTAATTTTCCGTCGCGGTCGTAGGCCTGCGCCAAATGGTCGAGCACCAAAGGATCATGGCGGTTGAGCAGCGAGGCGCGTTGCAGTGCGGTTTCGGCTTCGGGGATGCGGTTGAGCTTGAAGTAGACCCAACCGAGGGTGTCGAGATAGGCGCCGTTGCCGGCATCGCGCGCAAGCGCGCGCTGGACGTATCCCAACGCCTCGGGCAGCCTCGTGTCTTGCTGGGCGAGGAGGTAGGCCATGGCGTTGAGGGTGTCGGCGTCATCGGGGGCGAGGGCAAGCGCCTTTTTAAAGCTGGCTTCGGCGGCGGCGTAATCGCGCTGGGTGGAGGCGATGGCTCCCATGCGGCTTTGGGCGCGAGCGTGCTGCAAGGGGGAGGAGGCGAGAGCGTCGGCGCGGGCCGCGGCTTGCTGGGCGAGAGCGAACTGGCGGGCATTTTCCTGAATTTGGCTGATGGCGAGATCGAGATCGAGATCGCTTGCGGCATGGCTCGCGTCACCTTTTATTTTGGGTTGGAGCCAGGCGACGGCGCCAGGAGCGTCACCGGAGGCGGCGAGCAGATTGGCGTAGGTGACGTCGAGCGAGGGCGAGTCGGGCTGGCCGGCCAACGCGTCGCGGGCGGCGGCGAGGGCGCGAGGGTAATCGCGCTGGTCGCTGTAGAGCTCAATGCTGAGCGCGCGGGCGCGGGCGGCGTGATCGGCGCCGAGAGCCTGAAGTTGCGCGAGGGTGGCCGCGGCGGAGGTGTAATCGGCGGTGCGGAGTTCGAGCGAGGCGAGATGATCGAGAAAGATGGCCTGGGTGCCGGGGGTTGATTTACGGCCGATGAGCGCCTTGAGCTCGCTGACGGCGGGCTGATCGTGTCCCTGGCTTTCATCGAGCAGGGCGTGGGCGTAGGCGACTTCGATGTCCTCTTTGCCGTCGGTTGCGGGCAGCAGGCGGGAAGCGGCGGCGAGGCTTTTTTCCGCGGCGGCGAACTGGCCGAGCTGCATTTGCATTTGGCCGGCGCGGAGGGCGGCCTGCCCGTCGTCGGGGGCGAGGGTTTCGAGTTCCTGGTAGGCGGCGAGGGCCTGGGCGTAGTCGCCGCCATCCATTAAGGCCTGGGCGAGGGCGCGTTGAATGTCAGGGTCGCCGGGCTGGGCATCGATCGCCTGGCGGTAGGCTTTGGCGGCATCGTCGTAACGGTGCTGGCCGCGGAAGGCATCGCCAAGAGTGGCGTAGACCATGCCGCTGTGGGCGACGGGAGGAAGGGCCGCGATTTCGGCCTGGGCCTGGTCGAGGCGGCCTTCGCCGGCGAGGGACTGCACCAGACTGGCGAGGGCGTCAATATTGGTGGGAGCGATAGCCAAGGCGGAGCGGAACTGCTGCTCGGCGAGCACGGGCTGGCCTTCGGCGCCGTACAGCTTGCCGAGAACCACCATGGGGGTGGGGTTCTGGGGCTCGAGCTGTTGCAGGGTTTTATATTCGGCGATGGCGTTGGCGGCGAGCGCGGGCGGGATGGGCTGGTGCTGTCGGCTGAGGTCGCGGAGATAGATTTCGCCGAGAGTGCGATGGGCATCGAGACTGTCGGGATGATCGTTGAGCGCGGACTTGACCAGCGTGATGGCGTCGGAGTTGCGTCCGATGCGGCTGAGCAGGTCAGCCATCTGGCTGGCCACGTAGGGCGAGTCGGGGTTGGCCGCCATGGCGGCGGTGTAGTGGTCGAGCGCCTGCTGAATGTAGGCGCTGCCACCTTTGGTCTCGGCCTGCAGTTCGGCGAACTTGCCCAGCTCGAATTCGAGATAGCCCTTGGCGGCGGGGGTGAGCGGCGGGTCGGGCGTTTGGGCGGGCGCCAATGTCATCAGAAGGGGCACGCAAAAAAACGCGCAGGCAGAGCGCAGGGAGGTCAGGGACATCTTGTCCCTATTACAACACAGCGGCCACGTCCGAAGGGAGGCTCGCCTCCCTTCGCTCCAACCCGCCGCGACTCCGCGTTGCTACGTCGCTGCGGCCATCTCCGTGGAGATAGGATCGAAGGGGCGGCGGAATTCGATTCACGGCAGCGGGCCGTCCTACGGAATATCGCGGCCTTCCACCTCGATCTCCTCCCATGGAGGACTCGGTGGCTGCCTGCATGCGGGGCTGATACGATGGAAAAGAACCGCGATGATGTCGAAATTGTCCATCGAAGCGCCGGCGCAGGGACTTCCCTCGGTGCTGGAACGCATTTTGGCGAGCCGCAAGATTGCGGTGGCGGCGGCGCGGGCGCGGGTTACGGAAGACGAGTTGCGGCGGCGGGCGGCGCAGCGGGTACCGCGCGATTTCATGGCGGCGCTGGCCGCCGGGTATGAAGCGGGCGGCGCGGCGGCGCTCTCGGTTTTAACCGAGGAAGAAAATTTCGAGGGGCGGTTGGAGTACATGCAGGCGGCGCGGGCGGCGACGCGGCTACCCATCCTGCGCAAGGATTTTATTTTTTGTTCGTCCCAGATCTGGGAGGCGGCCGCGGCGGGCGCGGACGCGGTGCTGCTGATTGCGGCGATGCTCGACGATCGCACGCTCCACGGCTTGCGCGCGGTTGCCGAGGACGCGGGTTTGGCGGCGTTGTGCGAAGTGCACGACGAGCCGGAGTTGCGGCGGGTTGGGGATGCGGCGCTGATTGGAGTGAACAGCCGGGATTTGCACACCCTGAAGGTGGATCTCGGGCGCGGGCTGGACCTGGGGCGCCAGGCGCGCGCGGGCGCGATTGCGGTGGCGGAAAGCGGGCTGCGCACGAGGGCGGATTTGGAGCGGGCGCGGGAGGCCGGGTTCGGAGCGGTGCTGGTGGGCGAGCATTTGATGCGGGCCGGGGACCCGGGCCGGGAGCTGACGCGGATGCTGGGCGGGTTCGTGAAGCTTTGCGGCTTGACCAACGGAGCCGACGCCGAGGCGGCGTGCCGCGCGGGCGCGGACGCGGTGGGTTTTGTTTTTGCGCCGGGGTCGCCGCGGCGGATCGGGCGCGAAAGCGCACGGACGATCATCGCGGCACTGCCGAAAAGCGTAATGAAAGTTGGCGTGTTCGCCGGGGTGGCGGCGGAAGAAGTGGCCGACCTGGCCGCCGAATGCGGGCTGGACGCGGTGCAGTTGCACGGCAACTACTCACTCGACCAGGGTCGTGTCTTAGTACAACTTGTCAAAGTATGGCGTGCGGTGGGGATGCCCGAGGGCGCGGGAGAACTGGCCGCGTGGGCGGAGTTTGCCGACGGCGCGGTGCTTGATTCGGCTGTGGTGGGCGGCACGGGACGAAGTTTCGATTGGAGCGCGGCCGCGCCGTGCGGGCGGCTGCCGCTGCTGCTGGCGGGCGGGCTGAACCCGAACAACGTGACGCAGGCGATTGCCGCAGCGCGCGGGGTGAGGGGAGTGGACGTCGCCTCGGGGGTGGAAACCGCGCCGGGGCGGAAAGATCACGCCGCGATGGCGAGCTTCGCGCAACGGGCGCGGGCGGCGTTTGAGGAGGCAAGGCAATGAAAGCTGGAGCCGCGGCGGTCGGGCGTTTTGGCGCCTACGGCGGGCGCTATGTTCCGGAAACTCTGGTGGATCCGCTGGAGGAGTTGGCGCGGGCCTACGCCGCGGCGAAGGCCGATGCGGAGTTTCAGCGGGAATTGGCGGATTTGTTGCGCAATTTCGCCGGGCGGCCGACGCCGCTGACGCTGGCGCGGCGTTTGACGGCGGAGCTGGGCGGGGCGCGGGTGTATTTGAAGCGCGAGGATCTGCTTCACACGGGGGCGCACAAGATCAATAACTGCCTGGGGCAGGCGCTGCTGGCTCGGCGCATGGGCAAGCGGCGCATTATCGCCGAGACCGGAGCCGGGCAGCACGGGGTGGCGACGGCCACGGTGTGCGCGCTGTTCGGGCTCGAGTGCATCGTATACATGGGCTCGGAAGACATGGCGCGGCAGGGGCTGAACGTGGCGCGGATGCGGCTGCTGGGCGCCGAGGTCAGGGCGGTCGAGTGCGGGAGCCGCACCTTGAAGGACGCGATCAACGAAGCCATGCGG
>JANWLQ010000188.1 GCA_025450725.1 Terriglobales bacterium | reverse complement strand
TGCCGTTGTCGCGCACCTGGAAATCGGCGCTGGTAAGTCCGGGGATCGGCTGACCCAACTCATCGGTCACCACCACTGGCACGCTCGCAGGGCCGCTGCCAGGCGCGACGAAGCTGCGACCCAGCAACGACACTTCGCCCGGCTGTTGCGCCATCACGGCGCAACCGGCGACAGTGAAGATAAGGGCGGCGAGGCGTAGGCGTATCAAGAGGTGGCCCGGGAAGAGGCCAGCTCCGCATCGAGATCGGGGTGCTTCAAATGAAAGCCCGTCTTTTCCTGATAGGCGCGGGCGAGCACACACATTTTTTCCTCACCGCACAATTTGCCCAAGAAGGTGATGCTGGTGGGCGTGCCGTCGACGCTTCTAAATCCATTGGGCAGAATGACCGCCGGATGACCCGTGAGGTTGGTGATCGCGAGCTGTGAGCCACTGGTGGGGGTGACGACGACGTCGAAGTCCTTGAACATCGCATCCATCTGGTGCATCAGTTGCAGGCGAATGCGGTCGGCGTTGAGGTAATCCACCGCCGGATAAAAATGGGCAACGCGGAAGGTGTTGGGCCAGGTCGAAGGATTGGGAACCGGCGCCTCCATCAATTTGTCGCGTCCGCTGCGGGTGAGCGAATCGAACGCCGCACCGGCCTCGCAATTCACCGCCGGGCCGTAGCCGGCAAACGGCGGTTGCTCCGGCAGCGTTACCGCGGTCAGTTTCACGCCCATGCCGCGCAAAACGTCAAGCACATCGTGATCGTATTTGGCCTGCTCGGCGCGCGACTTGGCGAATGCGGCGCGTTCCTCGTCGGTCATGGCGCGGCCGCCGCGGCCCCCGCCGCGGCCATTGGCGTTGGGCGCCGCGTTCTCCTGGTCGAAAGCGGCCTTAATGTAGCCCACCCGAAGCGAGTGCAGGGGCATGAGCGCATCCCAGTTGAGCGGCACATCGAGCACGGTGCGGTCGGCGTTGGGGTCGGTGCGATCGGGCCCATAAATGGCATGGAGCACGATCATGCAGTCTTCCACGGTGCGGCACAGAGGGCCGAGTTTGTCCTGCGACCAGGAAAGGGTCATGGCGCCGTTGCGATCAACACGCCCGAAGGTCGGGCGCAATCCGGTGACACCGCATACGGTCGAGGGGCTAGAGATCGAGCCCTGGGTCTCCGAACCTATTGAAAATCCGACGCAGCCGGCCGAAGTGGCCGAGGCCGGTCCGGCGGAAGAGCCGCTGGAGCCGGCGCTGGGCTTCCACGGATTGCGGGTGCGCCCGCCGAACCAAACGTCGTTTTGAGCGAGCGCGCCCAGGCTGAGCTTGGCAATGAGAACCGCCCCAGCCGCATCCAGGCGCTTGACCACGGTGGCATCCTGGTCAATCACCTGGTCCTCGTACGGCTGCGCGCCCCAGGTTGTTTTGTAGCCCTTGGCGGCGAGCAGATCCTTGGCCCCCCACGGAATGCCATGCAGCGGGCCGCGGTAGCGCCCGGCGGCAAGGTCCCGGTCGGCTTCCTTCGCCTGCGCCATGGCCCGGTCGTCGGTGTAGGTGATGACGAAATGCAGCATCGGATCGTAGCGCCGTAATCGTTCAAGATACATCGTGGTGAGCGCCACCGATGAGATGCGCTTGGTGCGGATCAGCTCGCCCAGCTGACGCACGCTGTAAAAGGCCACGTCCTCAATGCGTTTCGGCGTGGCGACAGCGGGAATAGGTGCGAGGCGCACCGGGCGGCGCGCCGTCTCGAAGCTCATCCCCGGCAGCACCGGGGAGAAGATCAACGCCGGCGGGTCGGAGTTGAGCAGCGGCATTTTGCGCACCGCGTCGAGGCTGCGCATCTGCCCTTCCATAGCGCGGACAATCTGGTCGCGGTCGCTCGCCGGTATTTCTATACCGGCGAGCTCGGCCGCGTGGTCCACGATCTCAGGCGTGATGGTCACCGCTTCACCTGATACTACTTTCGCCCAGAGCAGGCCCGGCAACAAAGTGCTGGAAATACCCAGGGTAGAGAAGGCGGCGAGAAATCGCCGTCGTTGCGCGTCAAGCGTGGTGTTCATACAGTGACCTCAAAAGGTGCACGCAATTTGAATTAGAACTCAATGCGCAGGCCCATTTCCATCGTGCGGTTACCGCTCTTGCTGGTGAGCACGCCGAAACTGGCCGGGCTGCTGCCGAAGAGACCCAGGTTGGGGGTATTCCAAAACGGATGGTTGAACACATTGAAAACTTGCAAAGTGTAAATCAGATTGGTCTTTTCGGTGAGTTGGGTGGACTTTCCCAGCGCGCCGTTCAGGTTCCAGGAACCAAAACCGCGCAGCGGGTTGGCGTTGCCGCTCCGGCCATCGCTGCTCAATTGAATGGTCCGGAAGGCGTTGAAGGCGGCTGCCGGATCGGGGAAGATGTTCAAGCCGAGCCCGCCCGCCGAAGTGTTGCCCCGGTTGGCAATGGTAGCCGTGCTGTTGTTGGCATAGACGCCGATTTGCGAGGTAAGCTGGTTGGCGTTCCCGGTGAAGATAGCGGCAGCGCCGTTGGTGAGTCCCAGATTGCCGCCACCGTAGACCTGGCCGCCTTCGCTCACCGTCAGCGGTGCGCCGCTGGCGTAGGTAAATACGCCGGAGTGGTACCATCCCGCCGTCAACTTGTTCATGAAGCCAGTGCCCCCCAGGTGGGGCAAATCGTAGGAATAAGTGGCGTTGAACGTGTTGGTGCGGTCGCTGCTGTCATAGCCATAGGTGGTGAACGGGTTGTAGCTGTCGGCGAAAAAGCCGGCGCTGTCCTGATCGCCCAAGCCGTTACTGAGCAACTTGGAGCGGGTGTAGTTCAGGTCAAAATTCAGCCCGTGGGTGGGATTCATGCGCAATGTGGCAATGAACGCCTGATAATTCGACAAGCCCTGATGCGTGCGCTGGAACAGCGTACCCACCTGTTGATTATCAAACGTCGGCAGCGAGTTTGCCAGGCGCAGATTATCAATGTCTTGGAACAGGTTGCTCACGCTGGCGGAGTTGAATAGGCTGCTGAATTTGCCCACGAAAGCATCGGTGCCGCCGGGAACCAGATGCTCAAACCAAGGCTGGACCGCCACCGCACCCGGCGCGGTGCCCTGGCGCAGTTGAGCGCCGATGGCATCGTAGGCCTGGGCGAAGGTTTGGCCCGAAACCGTGTCCAGGAAATTGATCGGTGCGTTGTTGTAGTTGATGCCCTCGGGCAGATCGCGGCCAAAGTTGCCGCTCCAGCCGAGTTCCAACAGCATATGGGAGGTCAGCTGCCGCTGTAAGGTGAAATCGGCGGTCAGGCTGCGTCCGACTTTGTTACTCGGGTCGAGTTGAAAGGAGACCTGCTCGCCGTTAATGCCTGGAATCACGCCGCCCTGCGGGTTGGGCGTCGGCGCGAACGCCGGCAGCGGGATAGCGCCATCAACACCGGCGCGGAACGAGGAGGCGCCGGGATCGGTGGTGGTGCCGATGGCGGCGTTGCAGCCGGCGCCGGGCGTTCCGCTGGCATTGCACAGCGGCTTGGCCACGGTCAGAGTCTGGGCAAAGCCCACACCCAACATCGGGATTTCAACGTTCTGCACCATGTTGGTGCGGTCGTAGACCATGCTCATGCCCCCGCGGATTACCGATTTGCGGTCGCCGAAAAGGCTGCCCATGAGACCGTGCGTGAAAGAAGGATTCCAGGCTCCGGCTAAACGGGGCGAAACGTCGCCGTAGTCAGTGTTGAACACATTCCGGCCGGTATATTGGATAGGGACATAGGATAACGTGGGATTGTAAAACGCGCCCGTGGCGGCGGCAGCGGCCTTGGCGCCCAGATACCCGCTGGCGGTCAAGACCTGGCCGGTGCCGGCCACTTCGAGCAGCACTTGCTTTTGATTGCGCTCGATGGGTGGTGTTTGCCATCCATAGGCCACGCCATAGGTCAGCGTCAACGACGGAGTGGCGCGCCACGAGTCGCTTCCGTAAAAATTGTAAGCCTGCCAGTTGGCGTTGCCTTGCAGCGTGGTGCCGAACGGCAGCGGGTTGAGGCTGGAGTCGCGCGCGGCTTCGATGTTGACGTTGTCAATCAGGCCGAGCGTAGTCGCGTAGAGCGAATCCCAGGTGTTGGTGCTGGATGCGGGGAGGCAGCCGGAGATCAGCGCCTTGGTGCAGGTCGGCGGCGCATCCACGTTGGGGATGGTGACGAAGGTGCCGCCGTTGATGACCGCGGCCAGCGAGCTGTTGCCGGCAACTACCTTGTCATTGCGGGCGTGGGTGGTGGGGAAAGACCGAATATCGGCGCCGAACTGGTAGGTGTGGTTGCCCACGAGCCAAGTGGCGTCGTCGACGAACTGCAGGTCTACGTCCTTGGTCCACTGGTAACGCGCGCTGCCGGCGCTGTTGTCAATTGGAAGGTTGAGCGCGTTCGATTGCAGCGCGATAAACCCATCGGCGGTGTTGGTGCCGGGCAGCGCCTCGAGCGTCGCGGCGTTGGTCGGGCTGAGCGGCTGCGAAACGCTGAAATCGCGGGTGAATCCAAATGTAAATGTGTTGAGAAACGTGGGGCTGATTTGGCCGACGAGGGTGGCGGCGAAGGCGGTGTCACGCTTCGGCTGGTCGAGCGTGCCGGCCGCGGTGGCGCCATTCAGGACGTTGACCTGGCCGGTGCTATTGACCAGATCGCGGAAATAGGTCGCGCTAGTGTGCAGTTGCCAATTGGTGTTGAAGGTGTGGTCGTAGCGCACCACGCCGTAGTCTGTGTTTTCCGGAGTCTTGATCGGTGCGGTGTAGCCGGTGGTGTTCAAGCCATCGCCGGCGTTGGAGGTATTGCCAACCGGTTCCTCACTATACAGCTTGAGCACGGCTGGGCTGATGCCGATGCCGCGTGGATCGCAGGCGGTGTTGCCGCTGGGCCCGCAATTGGCCGCCGTCTTGAGGTCATAGAGGTTGGTCGTGCCGGAAGCATCCTTGAATGTCAGGATGCCGTTGCGCAGGTTGGTGGTGGGCACGGTGCGCAGTATGGTGCTGGTCGAGGGAAACCGCCGTCCCTCGTAGTTGGTGAAAAAGAAATCCTTATTTTTGCGGATGGGTCCGCCGACGCGCGCGCCGAAGCGATTGTCGGTCAACGCCTGGATGGGTATATTCTGCCGATTGCTCTGCCATGAATTGGCGTTGAAATGTTGATTTTGGTTGTAAAAATATCCCGCGCCGTGGAGGTCATTGCTGCCGCGCCGTCCGACCAGGGTAATATTGGCGCCGCTGGAATCGTTGAAACTGGCATTGTTATTGGCGACGCCGACCCGGAACTCCTCGACACTGTCCACCGGCGTGGGCAAGGATTCGACCGAGGTGTTGGCGCCGGCGATGACATGGCCGCTGATATCTACGCCATCCAGCTTGATGGTGTTCTGATCGTCAATGGCGCCATTGACGCGCGTCGCGGACCCGGAGCCGAGCACGCCCGGCTGGAGACCCAGCAACTCGACCGTGTCGTGCTGCACTGTGGGCAGACGGTCAATGCCTTCCTGGCTAATAACGTTGCCGACGGTGGCATCCATCGTCTGCAATTCGGCTTGCGAGGAAGCGGTCACTTCCACGGTTTGCGTTTGGGCGCCGACCGCCAACTTGGGATTAATGGTGAAGCTCTTGTTGACCTCGATCGCCAATCCGGTGACGGCTCGCGTCTGAAACCCAGTCGCAGTTACGGTTAACGTGTACGTCCCCGGCTCGACACCAGTGAAGACATAGCCGCCGTTGGCGTTGGTGCTCTGGCGCAACGTCAGGTTGGTGGCGCTGTTTTTCAGCACCAACTGGGCGCCGGGGATAGTGGCGCCGCTGCCGTCGGTAACGGTTCCCAACACTGAACCAGTGGTTGCGGTTTGCGCGCCCAGGACCGATCCAGCCAGAACCAGGCCGGCAAAAATAAAAAATACAATCGCGCGGGGCAGGCGTTTCAACATGATGTCCTCCTAATACTTCGCTCCACACTACTGACGGGACTAGTGACACCACCAGAACCGTTGCGCGCAGTATGACACAAACAGAGCTGGCCTGTCACTCAGCACATGGTAGATTCAGTCGTGGTGGCAAGCCAATGGCGCTGGACGTGGATGGACCTGCTCTGGCTGGTATTTCTCGGCGGCCTGGCGGCCCTACCACCAGTCCGGGAAATTCATAAGCAACTAATCTTGGTCGGATTTGGGGTATGGCAGCTCTCTGAGGGCCGGGTGCTCTCGCGTTCGCCGCGGCACGGGCGGGTGCTGGCCATGGTGGTCAAAATCGGATTGGCCACGCTGTTGATCGCCCATACCGGAGAGGTAGCCATCAATAGCAGCTACTTTCCAATTTTCTACGTACCCGTTGTCACCGCTGCCATGTTGTTCGGTCCGCGCGGAACCCTGGGCTGGACGGCGGTCGCTTCGGGCGCATACTGCGCCTACCTTTTGCCGGCGCTTCGCCACTACTCTCTCGACGCCTACGGGCGGGATCAATTGGCGCTGCGGGTCTTTTTCTTTTTCCTGCTCGCCCTCATCATCAACCGTTTTGTCATGGAGTCGCGCGAAGCCGCGGCTGGCTTGCTGGTCGAACAGGAGCGCACCCGGCGCGCGGAGCGGCTGGCCGCCTTGGGCCAGCTCTCGGCCGGGCTGGCGCATGAGATCCGCAATCCGCTGGCGGTGATCAAAGGTTCGGCCGAGATGTTGAGTAAGGAGTCGGCCGGCGCCGGCGCCCTGCCAATGGAGTTGGCGGGCTACATTTCAAGTGAGGTGGACCGGGTCAACGTGCTGGTCGGTCGGTTTCTGGATTTTGCCCGCCCGCTGCGGCTGGATCGGCAGCCTGTTGACATCCCCGCATTGCTGGACCGCGCCCTCGCGGATGCCGAGCACCGCTGGCCGCAAGCTCGAATCGTGGTGACCCGAGCCTTCCCCCCGGGCTTGCCCCGCCTGGTGGCGGACCGCACGCTCATGGAGCGCGTGTTTGCCAACCTCATCAACAATGCCTTCGAGGCGATGGCGCCCGCCGGCGGCGGGCGCTTGACGATGGGAGCCAGCGGCGAAACGGCGGGGATACGCGTGTGGATCCAGGACAGCGGACCCGGGGTGCCGTCCGAGTTGCGGGACCAGATCTTCAATCCGTTCTTCACCACCAAGCCCGCCGGGACCGGCTTGGGCCTGGCCATTGTCTCCAAAATCATGGACCAGCACGGCGGCGAGCTGACGCTGGTTGAAGGCGCATCGCCGGCATCCCCCGGCGCGCGCTTCGAGGTATTTTTGCCCTATGGCGAACATTCTGATCGTGGATGACGAAGCCAAGATCCTGCGCCTGCTCGATTTGCAACTCGGGCAGGAGGGTCACAGCACCTCGACCGCGGCCACCGCCGAATTGGGATTGCGACTGCTGCAGCAGCAGCCGGTGGATCTTATTCTCACCGACTTGCGCTTGCCAGGGATGGACGGGCTGGAGTTTTTGCAGGCCGCCAAGCGCCTGCAGCCGGGCGTGCCAGTCGTGGTGATGACCGCGCACGGCACGGTCGAGACAGCGGTCGAAGCGATGAAGGCCGGCGCCAGCGATTACCTGCTCAAGCCGTTTGGGTTTGATGAACTGCGGCTGGTCATCGACAAGGAACTGGACGTACGCGGCCTGCGCCAGGAGAACCAGAACCTGCGCGAAGCCCTGCGCGAGCGCTACGACTATCCCAACATTGTCGGCCGCGGACCGAAGATGCGCGAGGTGCTGGCCTTGGTCGAGCGTATCGCGCCCACGCAGACGACGGTATTGATCGGCGGCGAAAGCGGCGTGGGCAAGGATCTGATCGCGCGCGCCCTGCACCAACATTCGCGCCGGGCGTCGGGGCCGTTCGTCAAGATCAACAGCACCGCGATTCCTGAAAATTTGTTGGAGAGCGAGTTGTTCGGCTACGAGAAAGGCGCATTCACCGGCGCCACAACCACCAAGCCGGGCAAATTCGAGCTGGCCGATCACGGCACGCTGTTTCTCGATGAGATCGGCGACGTACCGTTGGGCATCCAGGTAAAACTGCTGCGGGTGCTGCAGGAACGGGAGTTCGAGCGCCTGGGGGGAACCAAAACGCTGAAGGTGGACGTTCGCTTAATCGCCGCCACCAACCGGAACTTGCGGACCGCCCTCGAGGAGGGGACCTTTCGCGAAGACCTTTACTACCGGCTGAACGTTGTGCCGATTGACCTGCCGCCGTTGCGCGCCCATAAGGAGGACATCCCCGAGTTGGCCGCGTTCTTCGTGGCCAAGTTTGCGCGCGAGTCGGGCAAGCCGGTGCGCCGCTTGACCGCAACGGCAATCGCCAAGTTGATCGCTTTCGATTGGCCCGGCAATGTTCGCGAGATGGAAAACATAATCGAGCGCGCCGTTGCACTAAGCGACGGCGCCGAGCTTGACGGGCCCGATATTCGGCTCGATTTGTCACCCGCCAAGCGCCCGCCGCCGGGCGGCGCGCTGCTGCCCGATGGCTGGACGCTGGAGAAATGGGAGCAGGAGGTCATCCGCGACGCACTGCGCCGGGCCCAGGGCAACAAAAGCCAGGCGGCACGACTGCTGGGACTGTCACGCAACGCATTCCGCTACCGCTTGTCGGCGATGGGCGAAGACCCCGGCGAAGATGGCTGAAAACCACCAACCCCTGGCCGAAGGTGGCCGATTGCAAGTGGAATGTTGATCGCAAATTAGGCTAAACAATAGCTTTAGCTTTGGCACCCACCTTGCCTTAAGAAGCTTGCAAGGCAAAGCAGGAGGCACCTATGCGACAGTTCATACTCTGGTCTCTGTTGGCGGCATTCAGCACGGCGATGCTCGGCGCGCAAGCCGACACCTCGACGCCACCGGTTTCCAATGCGGCCGTAGCCCGCGTCAGCGTGATTAGCGGAACGGTTTCAACCCAGCGCGCGGACACCGGCGAGTGGGACGCGGCCGCGCTCAATACGCCACTGACCAGTGGCGACAAGATCTCAACCGGCGACGATGGACGCACCGAGGTGCAACTCGATTACGCCAATGTGCTGCGACTCAGCCACGGCAGCCAGGCCAATCTGGTCAGCATGACGAATAGCCAATTCCAGATCCAACTGGCGACCGGCTTGGCCGACTACGTCGTGCTGAAGGGGGCGCAGGCGACCGCCGAGATTGACACGCCGAATGTCGCGGTGCATCCGAATGGGCCAGGCGTGTTTCGCATTCAAGTGAACTCCGATAGTGAGACCCAGGTCATCGTGCGCGAAGGCGAAGCGGATATATCCACGCCCCAGGGCAGCACCCGCTTGAAAAAGGGCGAGGAGATCACGATTCAGGGCACCGACGCGCCGGAGTACAAGATCGCCGACGCGCCCGGCCAGGACGACTGGGACCATTGGAATAAGGATCGCGACTCGAACCTGACCGAAGCCCAGGCCTATACCCACACCAACCGGTATTACACTGGCGCCGGCGACCTCGACAATTACGGGTATTGGACAGACGTACCCGGCTATGGCGAGGTCTGGGTACCGAATGAGAATTCATCCTGGACGCCATACAGCGATGGGCGCTGGGATTGGGAGCCGTACTGGGGCTGGACCTGGGTGGGGTATGAACCTTGGGGATGGGCCCCCTATCACTATGGCCGCTGGTTTCCCTATCGCGATCGCTGGGTTTGGTGGCCGGGACCGGTGACGCCCTACTATAGGCCGGTATGGGCTCCCGCCTATGTGTCGTTTTTCGGCTGGCACGGCGGCTTCGGAGTCGGCGTTAGCGTCGGATTCGGCGGCGGCTGGGGCAGCATTGGTTGGTTGCCGATTGGTCCCTGCGATGAATTCCGTCCCTGGTGGGGCGGTCGGGACTTCGATCGCGGCGACCGGGGCGACCGTCGCATTGGCTTCGACAACGGCCGGGTTTTTTCTCCGCTCGCGCCAGTGGGCCGAGGCAGAGTGGTGTACTCAAACCTCGCCAACCTGCACACCGATGAGCGCTTACAGCGCGGCCTCATTCGCGTGCCCTCGTCGGAGTTTGGCCGCGGCGTGTTGAGCGCGCGGCAGCACGTAACCCCAGTGGACTTGCGGCAAGGCCAGGCGCTGAGGGGAACACTGCCGGTGGCGCCGACGCGCGGCTTCATTAGCGCCACGCATGAGCGGGCCAACCCGGTGGCGGTGCCGCAACGCGCGGCGACGCGCTTCTTCGGTAGCACGGGACGTGCATCGTCGCAGGCCGGGTTCAACGCCGGCCGAGCCGGCGCGGAGGGCCCGACTCGTCAGGGCGGCATGACGAGATTCACGCCTGCGGGCGGCGTTAACGGAAGCGAGAGCGTCCGTGGCGGCGCCAGTTCGAGGGGGATCGAGTCGAGGGGACCGTCTCCGGCGCAACCGCAACCGCATTCAATCGAGA
>JANWLQ010000187.1 GCA_025450725.1 Terriglobales bacterium | reverse complement strand
TTGGTCGTGCCCAGCGAGCTGAAGCTCAGGTTGATCACGTCGGCGTGGTGATCAATGGCATACGTCAGCGACTTGTAAATGATCGCCGCCGTCGCCTGGCCGTTGGGACCAAATGCCTTGATCGGGAGAATCTTGGCTTCCGGCGCCACCAAGTGGATTAGGCCGGCGACTTCGGTGCCATGACCGAAATCCGGGTTGCAGGCCAGAATATTGGCCAGCGCGTTGAGCACCGAGGCGGTGGATTGGTCGGAGTTCAGCACCGAGGCGGTGGATTGGTCATTGAGCACCGAAGCGGTGGATTGATCGGAATTCAAAACTGACGCCGTCGATTGTTCACCGTTCAGCACCGAAGCGGTGGATTGATCCGAGTTCAACACCGAGGCGGTGGACTGGCCGTTCAACACGGAAGCGGTGGATTGGTGGCCGGCGAGCCCCGACGCGCCGGGAACCGAGCAGTTCAGCACCGACGCGGTGGACTGATCAATCAACACCGATGCGGTGGAGTGATCAGAGTTCAACACCGAGACCGTTGATTCGTCGGAGTTCAATACCGAGGCCGTGGATTGATCGCCGTTTAACACCGAAGCCGTGGATTGGTCGGCATTCAGTACGGATGCGGTGGACTGGTCATTCAACACCGAGGCGGTAGACTGGCCGTTCAGCACCGAAGCGGTGGACTGCGCCAGATCGGCGAAAGCGGACCAGTTGCCGGAATTATCGTAGAAGTTGTATCCGTCGTGCAGCAGCGAATGGCGGAGGACGGGGTTGAACTGGTCAACTCCATTGTCAATCAGCGCGACAATAGCGTGTTTGCCCGTCGAAATCTCGTGGGCCTCGCTACCGCTGTGGATTTGCCCTACAACCGGCTGAATGACGTAGTTTTCCGGCGCCTTCGAGCTGTAGTAGTCCACCCAGCCGTTCAATACGGAAGCGGTGGATTGATCGTCATTGAGCACAGATGCCGTGGACTGCGCATTGAGAACGGAAGCCGTGGATTGGTCGTCGTTCAGAACCGAAGCTGTGGATTGGTCGCTGTCGAGCGTCACGACGGAGTTCAACTCCGCGTCGCTTGCGCGGCGATCGGTGTTCACGGCGTTCAGGAGGGCGGAGTCGTTCAGCTGGCTGTCGTTGCTGGTGACGAGATAGAGATCGCGGTTGGGGTTGAGACGTGTGGCGGTGGTGTTGTGACGGGCGTCGAAGGCGGCGACATCGGCGGGATTGAGGCGCACCAGCACCCCGTGCCCGTTCGGCCCCGAGGCGAATGCCGCGGTGGCCAGCATCAGGCAGCCGAAGCCTGCCAGAATGCCCCCCATCGCTCGATTTGTCATACCCACGTTCTTCATCACTTTCATAGTCTTCTCCGTTACCGTCTCGCCCACCATTTTGTTCTGTCTGTCTCGCGTTCCCTTCGTCATCGTCCTACGGCATCAACAGAGGCGCGATGCCAAACCGTTTCTGCCCCACCTGTAAATCCAGGCGCCAGGGGCTGCCATTGGCGCGCACGAAAGAGAACTCGCCGAATGCGTTGGTTCGCCCACTCGGCGTTCCGACGGCTTCCAACCCCGCCTCCGCCAAGTCCACCGCGCAGTCGCGCCAGCCTTCACCTTTCGCGTTCAACACCTGCCCGACCACGCTCCAGCCGTCGTGTCGGCCCACGCGTTCGACCATCACATCCACCCGAGCTCCAGGCTCGCCATCCAACTCATACACACACAGCCGACGTGCCGCCATGCCGCGCACCGTAGCGGGCATCGGCGCGGTGAAACTGTCAAACGCCAGGCGGGCGCCAATCCAGCTCGCGCGCGGCCGAGCGACCGGCATCTGCGCCAGTGCGAGGACACGCTCACGGGTCGCGGCGGGCAGCGGCTCGCGCCGCAGCAGTTGGTCAAACTGCATGGTCGAGGCCAGCGATTGCCAAAAGCGATTCTCTTGGCTGCAGCCGGAGCATCCGGCTCCCAGATGCGCCCGGATTTCGGCGGTCACTGCCGCGGGAGCTTGCTTGGCGGCGTATCCAGCCCAAATCCATTGCGTGAAATGTTCGGCCATAGTCATTGACTCCGGGGCGTGTTTACAGTCCACCCTCTGTGTATAAGTGCGCCGGAGAGCTCAAAAAGTATAGGCAAGCCGAGATTTATTTTCCATCCCAGGCAACCAACTCATTATAAAGGACTTCCAGTCCACCACGCGCGGGAAGCTTTTTAGTAACATGACACAATCAGCATCTACTCCCGCTCCAGCACCGCTCGCAGGGCAAACAAGGCTTCCTCGCAGCGCGTCCGGTCTACATCACAATGGGTGACCAGGCGTACATGATGGCGGTCCAAAGCATTCGCCAACACGTTGCGTTCGGCGAGCTTAGCCACCACATGGGCTGCGTCAAACTCGCTCTGGGTGAGATCAAAAACGACGATGTTGGTCTCCACCGCCGCAGCATCGAGGCTGACGCCCGCCATGGTGGCCAAACCTTGGGCGAGGTAGCGGGCGTTGTCGTGGTCCTCGGCCAGCCGCTGCGGGCCCTTTTCCAGAGCGACGAGGCCGGCGGCGGCGAGAATGCCGGCCTGGCGCATGCCTCCGCCCAGCATCTTGCGCACGACCCGGGCCCGGTGAATGAAGTCTTGCTCACCGACCAGCATCGAGCCCACCGGGGCGCCCAGCCCTTTGGAGAGGCAAAACATGACTGAATCGAAGCCGGCAGTCAATTCAATCAGCGGCAGTCCGAGCGCGACGGCGGCATTAAAAATGCGGGCGCCGTCGAGGTGACAGGGAACCCCGCGTTGCTTGAGTTCCCGCAGCAAGTCACGGGTGACCGCCGGCGGAACCACCACGCCTCCCGCCCAGTTATGAGTGTTTTCGACCACGACCAGACCGGTGCGGGCTGTGTTGTAGGGATCGGCGAGCCGCAGCGCGGGTTCGACCGCGCCCCAGGTGAGCCGCCCGGTCGCGGTCGCGATGGGGCGCAATTGTACCCCGGAAAACGCCGCCGCCATGCCCATTTCGAGATTAAACAGGTGGGTGCGCGCTTCGCAAACCACCTCCTGCCCGGGTTCGGTGTGCAGGCGCACAGCGATTTGGTTTCCCATCGTGCCGGAGGGCACAAACAATGCCGCCGGGCGCTGAAAAATCTCGGCCGCCCGCTGCTCCAGGCGGTTGACGGTGGGGTCCTCGCCGTAGACATCGTCGCCGACCTCGGCCGACATCATGGCCCGGCGCATCTCCGCCGACGGGCGTGTCACCGTGTCGCTGCGCAAGTCAACCGCCGAGCGCACGCCGCGGGTTTCCATCTCCTCAACTTCGGTCATGCCCTTGGGGCTGAAGCGTCCACGCATGCTGAAATTCTATCAGTCTACAAATCGCGGCTCGCAAACGACCGCAGCGCCAGCGCGAGCGCGGCCGCCGTGTAAAGGGCGGCGTAGACGATCATGGCGCGGCTCGGAACCGAGGCGCTGGTAAAGGGGCCCAACTGCATCGCGCTCATGAGCGGCGACTGCATCTCAAAGGCCGCCCGGCGCCATAGCGCTTCGCTGGGCATCACCAGGCTCGCCATGACGCCGACTTCGACCGCGCGCGGATGATGGGTCAGAGCGCCAATCTGCTCGACCCAACCGCCGAGAAACGCCAGGCCAAACAATCCGATGCTCACAACGCCGTTGGCCAGCGTCGTAAGCCGCGTGCCCCAGAGCAGCGTCAAGGTCAGCAGCAGCACCATCTCGCCCCACAGCAGCGCCGCGCCAAGGCCCGCGTGAGGCGGAATGACGCCGGCAAACACCCAGGCGATGGCCATGACACCGCCCACGAGCAGCGCTTGGAATACGCTCAGCAGCACCAGGAACCCAATCCATTTGCCGAGTAGAATCTGGCCGCGGCGGATCGGCTTGGCGGCCAGGGTCTGCATTGCGCCACTGGCAATCGCGCCGGAGAGCGCGTCAATCGAGCCCAAAATCGCCATCATGACGGTGAGAATATTGGCTGCGTACAAGCCCAGCAGCTCAAACATGGATTCCGCCTGGCTCTCGATCAGCCGGTTGGCGGCATTGGTAATGTTGCGCGGATTGGACAGCGCCAAATGCCAGGCCGTGGCGTACAAGGTGAGAAACGCCAGCGCTCCCGCCAGCGCCAGCCAGACCAGCCGGCGCCGTACGGCTTCGCCCATGGTGGCCCGGGCCAAAAGCCAGATCACTGCTGTTGCCCCACCACGTTGAGAAACACTTCCTCGAGCGATCGCCGCAGAGGCGTGAATTCCGCCACTTCGAGGCCAGAAGCGACCAGCTCGCGAAGCAGGCGCGGCAGCTCCGACTCTTGGGCGACGCGATGGGTCACCAGCCGCGGGCCGGCGGGGCCCACGAGCCGCACCCGCACTTCGAGCGGACCATCGGCCGCGGCGGTCACATCGCGCACCTCGAGCAATCGTCCGCCTTTGACAAAGCCCACGCGGTCGCAACTCACCTCGACCTCGCCCAACAAATGCGAGTTGAGGAATACGGTGACGCCGCGGGCGCGCTGCTCGGCGATCACCTCGCGCACCAGCCGGCGGCCGAGCGGATCAAGACCGCTGGTGGGCTCGTCGAGAAACAAAATCTCCGGATCGTTCAACAGCGCCTGCGCCAGCCCGACCCGCTGCTGCATCCCCTTCGAGTAGTCGCGCAGCGGCTTGTCGCCCTGGTTTTCGAGCCCGACGCGGGCCAGCAATTGCGGAACGCGCTGGCGCAGCGCGTCAGTCGACATTCCATACAGCCGCCCATGCAGGCGCAGCAGCTCGGCGCCGCTGAGCCAATCCTGAAAATGAAAGTGCTCCGGCAAAAACCCCACCCGCCGGCGCGCGCCGGCATCGCCCAGCGGACGCCCCAGCATTCGCCCGCTCCCCTCGGTCGGGCGGGCCAACCCGAGCAGCATCTTAAGGCAGGTGCTCTTCCCCGCCCCGTTGGGACCCAGCAAACCAAACGCCTCGCCCTGACACACCTCCAGGCGCATCTCCGAAACGGCGAGCCGCGACCCATAGAATTTCGACAATCCTTCGGTTTCGAGCGCGAGCA
>JANWLQ010000186.1 GCA_025450725.1 Terriglobales bacterium | reverse complement strand
GGCGTCAACCACCGGCAGGGCGTCGTGCGCCGCGGCGGCGGGCAAAAACTCGCGCAGCCGGGCGCTGGCCAGGATGCTTTCGACACCGCTAGTCATGATTTGCCGCACGCGGAACATGCGCATGGGGTCGGCGGCATAAGAGTCGGGAACGAAGATGCCGCGCTTCACCAGACGTTCGGTATTGATGGTGGTATCCATCAAGTAGTGCCCGGCGAGGTCGGCAATAATGCAGACCAGAAAGAGCGGGAACATGGCGCGATAGGCGCCGGTGACTTCGAGCATGAACAGGATCGCGGTGGGGGTGGCGCGGTAGATCGTCCCAAACAGTGCCGCGGTGGCGATCATGCCGTAGAGGCCGGGCGAGGAGGCGGCCGGCAACAATCGATGGACCAAGTTGCCGAAGGCGGCGCCCAGGCTGCCGCCGATCATGAGCGCCGGGGCGAAGGTGCCGCCCGAACCGCCGGAGCCGAGCGCGAGCCCAAACGCCCCGAGCTTGGCCACGCCCACGCCGACCAGGTGGGGCGTCGAGTGCGGCAGTTTGAGCAGGTCGGCAATGACGCCGTAGCCCATGCCGAAGACTTCCGGGTAAAACCAGCCAATGCCACCGACCATCAGTCCGCCGAGGGCGGGGATGATGGGGAACCAAATGTGAAAGCGATGCTGGATGTGTTCGAACATGTCCTCGAACACGTAAAGCGTGCGGGTCATGAGCCAGGCCAGGCAGGCGCAGGCCACGCCCAACAAAATGAAAAACGGAAGCTCCGAGCCGCGCAGCGCGAAGTCGGCGACCACGGGGAACACGGGTTGCGCTCCGCGGAAGGCCATGGCGACCATGGTGCCGCAGGCGCTGGCCAAGGCGATGGGGATGAACGAGCGGGCGCGGAATTCGAACACAAGCAACTCGACCGCCATAAAGCCGCCGGCAAAGGGAGTCTTGAAGACGCCGGCCAGTCCGGCGGCGGCGCCGCAGGCGAGCAACGTGCGACGCTCGGAAGGCGAGCAGGGCAGGAACTGACTGAGAATCGAACCCAGCGCCCCACCGGTTTGAATAATCGGACCCTCAGCTCCGAACGGTCCGCCGGAACCGACGGTGATCGCCGCGCTCAAGGGTTTGAAAAACCCAACCCGAGGTTTGACGATACTGCCATTGGTGAGCACCACGGACATGGCTTCAGGGATGCCGTCGCCCTTGATCTCGGGGGAACAGTAATGAATCAGCAAGCCCACAATCAAGCCGCCGGCGGCGGGCAGAAGCACCACCCAGCCGTGCACGTGCGAGGCATTCGGGGTCAGGTAGTTGCTGGAGACGATGCCGAAAAAGGCGAAGTTGCTAATGAAGGCGATGGTGCGCAGCAGGAATTCGGCCACCAGGCCGCCAATAACGCCCACAACAACGCCCAAGCCAGAAATCAGCAGCAGCCGATCCGGGCGCTTGCCAAATATTTTCGTGCCCATGGATATATCCATTATAGGTCGTAAGCATCGCGCCGCGATGCAGTAAGAGGCTCGGGACGCGCAGCGGCAGCGCAGCCCGAGCCGGCGGCGCTCTTTTGATAGAATCGGTGGGTTGGCGGACGAACTTTACCTCATCGACACGATGGGCTACATCTTCCGGGCGTTCCACGCCCTGCCGCCGCTGAGTAATGCGGCGGGCGTCCCCACTCAGGCCGTGTTGGGGCTGGTCAACATGCTGCGCAAGCTGCAGGCCGAGGCGCAGCCGGGCTCGATCGCGGCCGCCTACGATCTGGCCGGACCGACGTTTCGCGACACCGCCTTTGCCGCGTACAAGGCGAACCGGGAAGCCATGCCCGATACGTTGGTGCCGCAGCTTCCCTACATCCGCCGGGCGCTCGAAGCGCTCTCGATTCCAATATTAGAAGCCGCCGGATTCGAGGCTGACGATGTTATCGGCACGGTGGCGCGCCAGGCACGGGTGGCGGGACAGTCGGTGGTGGTCGTCTCGAGCGACAAAGACCTGCTGCAGTTGGTGGGCCCGGGCGTGCGCGTGTTCAACCCCAGCCGCAATCAGTGGTTCGACGCCGCGGCGGTCGAAGCCAAGCTGGGAGTGCGTCCGGACCAGGTGGCCGACTTGCTGGCGCTGCGTGGGGACGCGATTGACAATATCCCAGGTGCGCCAGGCATCGGCGAAGTGGGAGCGCGGAAAATCATCCAGCGCTTTGGAACGGTGGAGGCAGCGCTGGAGCGGGCGGGGGAGATCGAGCATAAGACCTATCGCGAGTCGCTGCAGAATTTCGCCGAGCAGGTCCGCATGAGCAAATCGTTGGCGACCATTCATTGCGAGGCGCCAGTCGCCTATGATCCTGACGCATGGAAGACGCGCGCTCCCGACCGCACGGCTTGTCAGTTGCTGTTTGCCGAACTGGAGTTCCACCACCTGCAGCGGGAGTTTGGCGGCGGCCCAGCGGAACGCGTGGCGGCCGAATTGGTCACCGCGGGAGTGGAGGAGCTGGAGCGGTTTCTCGGCGCGCCGGGGCCGATTGCCATGCTGGTCAACGTCGAGGCCGGAGTCAACGCCGGAGCGATTGAGCTCGCGCGTACCACCGGCGCGCGCTTGCTGGTGGAGTCGGAAAGTTTGGCGCCCTTACGCGCCGCGCTCGCCGACCCGGCCCGGCACTGGCAATGGAACGATTCGAAGGAGATCGGCGCGCGCTTACAGCGGCTGGGGCTGAGCCGCCCGGCGCTGGCCGCCGATCGCATTGACGACGTCGGATTGCTGGCTTATCTGGACGATCCAACCCGCCCGGCGCAGGCGCTGGCCGATTCGGGCGCCATCGCCGCCGCGGCGCCCGGTTTGCGGGCGCGGATCGAGGCCAGTGGCCAATTCGGGGTCTACCGCGACCTGGATCTGGCTCTGGTCGAAGTAATCGAAGCCATGGAGGAGTCGGGGGTGCGGCTCGACCCGGCACCGCTGGCGGCGCTCTCAATCGAGCTCGAGCGGCGCTGCCTGGAGTGCCAGGAGCAGGTTTTCACGCTGGCCGGCACCAGCTTCAACCTGAATTCGCCGCAGCAATTGGCGGAGGTGCTGTTCACCAGAATGGGTTTGCCGGCGCCGGCGCCACGGGGCAAGAGCAAGGGTTTGTCAACCGCCGTGGATGTGCTTGAGGATTTGGCGGCCGACCATGCCGTGGTGCGACCAGTGCTTGAGTACCGGCAGTTATCGAAGTTGAAATCCACTTACGTGGACGCGCTCCCGCCGCTGCTGCGCCCCTCGACCGGGCGGTTGCATACGACGTTCACCATCGCGGGTTCGGCAACGGGGCGGTTGGCGTCGAGCAATCCCAACTTGCAGAATATTCCGATTCGCACCGAGACGGGGCGGCAGATTCGCGCCGCGTTCATTCCCGACCCCGGCTACGTGCTGCTGGCCGCGGATTACTCGCAGATCGAACTGCGGCTGCTCGCGCATTTCAGCCAGGATCCGCTGCTGCTCGATGCCTACCGCACGGGAGGCGACATTCACCGGCTGACGGCGGCGGAGGTGTTCGGCGTGCCGCCCTTGATGATCGAGGACGAGCATCGGCGCCGGGCGAAGGCGGTGAACTTTGGCATTGTCTACGGCTTGTCGGCGTTTGGGCTGGCGCGGCAGTTGGGGATACCGCAGGCCGAGGCGGCGCGATTCATCAAGCGTTATTTCGAGCGTTATGCCGGGGTCAAGCAGTACATCGCTCAGGGGCTCGAGGCGGCACGCAAGACGGGCCGGGTGACGACCTTGCTGGGGCGAGTGCGGCCCATTCCTAATCTCGACGCGCGCAACCCGACCTTGCGCGGGTTCGCCGAGCGGACGGCGATCAACACTCCGCTGCAAGGGACGGCCGCCGACTTGATCAAGCTGGCCATGATCCGGCTGCACCCGCGGCTGCGCGAGTTTGGCGCGCGCATGTTGCTGCAAGTGCACGACGAATTGGTGTTCGAGGTGCCGGAGGGACGTGCCGCGGAACTCGCGTCCGTGGTGCGCGAGGTGATGGAGGGCGTGGCCGAGCTCTCGGTCCCGCTCGAGGTGGCGATTGGCACAGGGCCGAACTGGCGCGATGTATAAGTGGCCCGTGCGACCATGATAATCTGCTGCTGGCAACCGTATGCTCAAGTTTCGCGACGTTGACTTCCTTGGTATCGGCGCCTCGCTTAGCGAGAATGAACGGCTGGTGCGCGACAGCGCCCGGCGCTGGGTGGAGGAGCGCATTATCCCCATCATCGAGGGATGCGCGCGTGAAGGGCGCTTTCCGCGGGAGTTGATTCCGGAGATGGCGCAGATGGGTTTTTTCGGCGCAACCATGCCCGACTACGGCGGCGCCGGCTTGAGTCAGGTCGAGTACGGGCTGATCATGCAGGAACTGGAGCGCGGGGATAGCGGTATCCGCAGCTTCGTCAGCGTGCACAGCTCGCTGGTGATGTACCCGATTCACACGTTTGGGAGCGACGAATTGAAGAGCCGCTGGCTGCCTGCGATGCAGAAGGGCGAGGCGATCGGCTGCTTTGGGCTCACCGAACCGGACTTCGGCTCGAACCCGGGCGGAATGCGCACGCGCGCGCGGCGGGTGGGTAACGAGTGGGTGCTTAACGGCGAGAAGATGTGGATCACCTCGGGCTCGATCGCCCATGTGGCGCTAATCTGGGCCAAGGACGAAAGCGACGTCATCCGCGGATTTTTGGTTGAATGCGACCGGCCCGGATTTCGGGCGGAGGAGATTCACGGCAAATACTCGCTGCGCGCGTCGGTGACCTCGAGTCTCTCGCTGAATGACGTCCGTATCCCGGTGGGCAACCTGCTGCCGGGCACCGGCGGGTTGAAGAGCGCTTTGCAGTGCCTTAACCAGGCGCGCTTTGGGATTGGCTGGGGCGTGGTCGGCGCCGCGATGCAGTGCTACGACACGGCACTGCAGTACGCGCTGTTCCGCAAACAATTCGGCGACAAGCCCATCGCCGGGCACCAGATCGTGCAGGAGAAACTGGTGACCATGATCAACCAGATCAGCCAGGCGCAGTTGCTGGCATTGCATGTGGGCCGGCTCAAGGACCAGGGGCGCGCGACCGCCGCCCACATTTCGCTGCTCAAGCGCAACAATGTGGCCATGGCGCTCGATACGGCGCGGGCCGCGCGCGACATTCTGGGCGCCAATGGGATCGCGGACGAGTACCCCATCTTCCGCCATATGGCCAATTTGGAGTCGGTGAAAACCTACGAGGGTACCCACGACATTCATACTTTGATCATCGGCCACAGCATTACCGGCATTGACGCATTCGCCTGAGGACCAAAGAATTATGGCCACCATTTCTCAACCCGCCACACGCGCGCCGCAGTCTGGTTTGGAACTCGAACTCTCGCTCGAACTGCTGGGCGTGGTCGAGCAGGCGGCGATTGCCAGCGCCAAGACCATGGGCCAGGGCGACGCCAAGCTCAGCGACCACGCCGCGGTCGAATCCATGCGCGCTTCGCTCGACCACGTCCCGCTGCAGGGGACGATTGTGATCGGCGAGGGCGAGCGCGACGAAGCGCCCATGCTTTTTATCGGCGAGAAGCTGGGCGGTGGCGGCGCGGGCGCGCCGGAGGTGGACATCGCGGTGGATCCGCTGGAGGGCACGAATCTCTGCGCGACCGGCGCGCCGGGTTCGATCACGGTGTTGGCGGCGAGTGAATCGGGCGGGCTGTTGCACGCGCCCGACTGCTACATGGAGAAGATCATCGTGGGGCCCGCCTGCCGCGGCGCGGTGGATCTCGATGCTCCGGTGAAAGACAACCTGGCGGCGGTGGCCCGCCGGCTCGACCGCAAGGTGGACGAGTTGGTGGTGGTGGTGCTCGAGCGGACCCGGCACCAGAAGCTGATCGGCGACATCCGCGCGACCGGAGCGCGCATTCACCTCATTCAGGACGGTGATCTTTCGGCCGGCATCGCCACCGCCGTGCTCGGCACCGGCGTGCACGTGGTGATGGGCAGCGGCGGCGCTCCCGAGGGCGTGCTGACGGCGGCCGCGATGCGCTGCCTGCATGGCGAGATCGTCGCGCGGCTGGTGGTTGACAAACCGGGCACGATCGAGCGGCTGGCGAAGATGGGAGTGAAAGACCCGCACCGGATTTACAAAACCGAGGATCTTGCGCCGGGCAAGAGCATTCTGTTTGCCGCCTGCGGCGTGACGTCGGGGAGTCTGCTGCGCGGCGTGCGCTTTTTCAAAGACGGAACACGCACACAGTCGTTGGTGATGACGGGCGCGATGAACAAAGTTCGCTTCGTGGACACGATTCATGTCGCCGCTTCACCGGACGCGCGCATCCGGTTCAACTAAGCGGCGCGGGCCCGAGCGCGGTTTCACCGCGCGTCCGGCTTACGCGCAGCGCCAGCTCGGGGACCCAGGGCGAGAGCCGGCGCCGCGCGCGCGCATTTTTTCCTTGACATGGGACGCAGCGCATTCTATACATTCACTAAACCTGCGTGGGCTTGCCTGCGCAGATCTTAAGTGAATGGAGAATTAGTTCTATGGCTAAAGCAACGAAAAAGCCCGCTAAGAAGGCTGCGAAGAAGAAAACCTCGAAGAAAAAGTAGTACGCTCTTCGGGAAATTGGACAACGGGGGACGAGCAATCGTCCCCCGTTGTTTTTCCGCCGCGGCCGTCCTGGTATCGAATTCATCAACATGCCGCTTGCCGTTGATCGTCAGCATCCGGAACCTTCACTGATCGCGGCGCTCGCCGAGCGATTGCGCGCGGGCGCCGTCATCGCGGTGCCGACCGACACCGTGTATGGAATCGCCGCCGACGCATTTTCGGCCAGCGCCGTGGCGCGGGTGTTTGCCTGCAAGGGACGATCGTTCAACAAGCCGCTGCCGGTTGTGGTGCGCGACCGCGCCCAGGCGCGAACGCTGGCACGCGACCTGCCGCCGATTTTCGAACGGCTGGCGGATGCGTTCTGGCCGGGACCGCTGACGCTCGTGCTGGGCGCCGCGCCGGAGGTACCGCCGGAGTTGACGGCGGGAACGGGCACCATCGCCATGCGTCAGCCCGATCTTCCGCTGCTGCAGGCGTTGCTCAACGCGTGCGGGTTTCCGCTGACCGCCACCAGCGCCAACCGGAGCGGCGAACCCGAATGTCTCACCGCCGCCGCCGTGGCGGAACAGCTTGGCGACGCGCTGGACCTGATTGTGGATGGCGGCGTCGCAACCCAGGCGCTGCCCTCGACCATTGTGGACCTCACCGAGGCGACGCCGCGCATTGTGCGGGCGGGGGCCATTGCGGCCAGCCGTTTGGCCGACTTCTGGTAACATTATTCTTTCTTGCAGGAGGACCGCCATGGCCGAAGCTATTGAGGACAAAGTCCGTCAAATCGTGGTCGAAAAACTGGGCGTCGAAGCCGGCGAGGTAACCCTCAACGCCTCGTTCGTGGATGACCTAGGCGCCGATTCGCTCGACCTGGTCGAGCTGGTGATGGAATTCGAAAGCGCCTTCGACATGCAGATCCCCGACGAAGACGCAGAAAAGATCCGCCGCGTGCAGGATGCGGTGGACTATATCCGCGCCAAATCCGGCGCCAAGGCCTAGACGTGCGGCACGTCCACGGCCGTCGCCGGGTGGTGGTCACCGGCGTCGGCGCTATTTCCGCATTGGGACTCACCGCAACCGAGACATGGCAAGGTTTGCTCGCGGCGCGCAGCGGCGTGGGCCCGATCACCCATTTCGACGCCAGTGCGTATAGCTGCCGCTTTGCCGCCGAGGTGAAGAATTTCGACCCCTTTCTTTTCATCGAGAAAAAGGATCTCAAGAAAATGGGGCTTTTCATCCAGTTCGCCATGGCGGCGGCGGCGGAAGCGATGGCGGGCTCGGGATTGCGGATCACCGACGCAGTGGCGCCTTCGATTGGCGTGCACATCGGCAGCGGCATCGGCGGCTTCGACGTGATCGAGCGCGAGCACTCGGCCCTGTTGCAGGGCGGGCCGCGGCGGGTGTCGCCGTTTTTCATCCCCGCCTCGATCGTCAACCTCGCCGCCGGGCATGTTTCGATCCGGCATAACGCCAAGGGACCGAACTCGGCCGCCTGCACCGCCTGCGCTTCGGGTACGCACTCGATCGGCGACGCGTTTCGCATCATTCAGCATGGCTATGCCGAGGGCATGATCGCCGGCGGCACGGAGGCCGCGATCACGCCGCTCAGCGTCGCCGGATTCGCCTCGGCCAAGGCCCTGTCCACCCGCAACGACGACATGGCGCGGGCGAGCCGACCATTTGACTTGACCCGCGACGGCTTCGTCATCGGCGAAGGCGCGGGCGTGCTGGTGCTGGAGGAGCTCGAGTTCGCACGGGCGCGGGGAGCGAAAATTTTGGCCGAGGTGATGGGCTACGGCATGAGCGCCGACGCCTTTCACATCACCATGCCGGCCGACAACGGCGATGGCGCCTATCGCGCCATGAAGGAGACGCTGGAGGACGCCGAGGTGGCGCCGCACGAGATCGAATACATCAACGCCCACGGCACCTCGACCGCCTACAATGACCGCTTCGAGACCATCGCCATCAAGCGCTTGTTTGGCGAACACGCCCACAAGCTGGCGGTCAGCTCGAGCAAGTCCATGACCGGCCACCTGCTGGGTGGCGCGGGCGGGCTCGAGGCCGCCATCAGCGTCATGGCGCTGCAGCACCAAATCGCGCC
>JANWLQ010000185.1 GCA_025450725.1 Terriglobales bacterium | reverse complement strand
GCCGAAGTGAAATCCGTAGATATAGAGCGAGCAAACAGCGCCTTCGCCGATCACCACCGCGGTCAGGAAACGGACGAAGCGCAGGCGCAAGCCGCCGCAGACGTAACAAATCACGTCGGTGGGGGCGATGGGAAGAAAGCTCCAGACCACTATGACGCTGAACTCGTGACGCTGGAGCGCCGCGCGCAGGCGGGCGAGTTGCGCGGGGTGGCGGCGTTCAATGGCGTCGCCCAGACCTAGAGATTCGGCGAACCAATAGAGGCTGGCGGAGGAGATGGCGATGCCGATCAGGGTCAACAACCAGAGCTCGGTGGGAGGGAAAAATCCAATGCCGGCGAGGACCAGATAGGTTGCGGGCACCAGGCTAATGCCGCGAACACTGCCCAGCAGGAGGTACACGGCAACCGCGGCCCAACCGCCGGAATGGACGACATCGCCGAGGAAGGCGCGGTGAAAGAAATAGAAGTAGAGCGCGACCGCCGCCGCCGCCACCCACAAGACCAACAGCCAACGCCTGAGTCGCACCCCCAAGTTTAGCGCGGCCAGAGCCAGATGAAGACGCCGGCGGTGATGAGGGCATAGATCAGGCCGTCCACCGTGGATTTGAGGGTGATGCTCCAACTGCGGCGGTACCAAATCGAGAGGGGCCAGAGCGCCGCGGCGTAGGCGACCCAGGTGGCCAGACCCACTTCGTGGAAGATGGCGTGACTACCGGCGTCGCGGCCCAGCACGGTGCCGGAGATGCCGGCGGCGACGGTCGAGACCACCAGCACGAAGATGAACCATTGGAGGAGTTGCGGCCCCATCGAAGAGGTGCTGCCATCCATGATGGTGAATACGGCGCGCGGGCCGAGTTTCAACTTGGCGGTGAACTCGGGTGATTTCATGTCCGCCATGCTGCTCGGGCGCGGGACGAAGTAATCGCCGGGCGGAAGGCCAGTGGAACGGAGCGCGGCCATGACCGTGTCCTCGTTCGGCAGCTTGGGATAGTCGTTCTTATGCCATGGCGAGGCCATGTGAATGAAAGAACTGGCGAGAAACACCAGCACCGCCGAGACAAGTATCGCAAGCCATAATGCGCTCACACCCATTGCCCACCTCCTGTGTCCGCAAACAGGGCCAGATTACCTGAAACTTGCCTTGGCCGCCAGAGTCGGCTACCGTGAGGTGCTAGATGCCTAGCGAGAGGTGCGATGTCGTAATTGTTGGCGGGGGTCACAATGGGCTGGTCTGCGCCGCCTATCTCGCGCGGGCCGGACTCAGGGTGACGGTGCTCGAAGCGCGCGGCGTGGTGGGCGGCGCGGTGGTGACCGAGGAGTTTCATCCGGGGTTCCGCAATTCGGGCGCCGCATACACGGTGTCGCTGCTCAATCCCAAAGTGATTGCCGACCTCGAATTGGCGCGGCATGGGCTGCGCATTATCGAACGCAAGGTGGCGAATTTTTTGCCTAGCGAGGACGGGCGCTGGCTGCTGACCGGTCCGGGGCGGACGCAGGAGGAGGTGGCGAAATTCTCGGCGCGAGACGCCGCGCGGCTCGACGATTATGGGCGGCAGCTCGATCTGTTTGCCGATGTACTACGCGAGTTGGTGTTGGTGACGCCGCCCAATCTACCCAGCGGCGGCTTGCGGCAGGCGCTGCCGGAGTTGGTGCGCGCCGCCAAACTGGCCGGGCGTTTGCGGCACCTCGATCTGGCGGCGCTGCGGGAGCTGCTGCGGCTGTTCGCGATCTCGGCCGGCGATTATCTCGATCAGTGGTTTGAGAGCGACCCGATCAAGGCGGTGTTCGGGTTCGACAGCATTGTCGGAAATTACGCCAGCCCGTATACGCCGGGCTCAGCCTATGTGCTGCTGCACCATGTGTTCGGTGAGACCAACGGCAAGAAAGGCGTTTGGGGGCACGCGGTGGGCGGCATGGGCGCGATTACCCAATCCATGGCGCGATCGGCGGAGGCGCGGGGCGCGCTGATTCGCGTCAATGCGCCGGTGCGCGAGGTGCTGGTCGAGCACGGACGCGCGGTGGGCGTGCTGACCGTCGCGGGCGAGGAACTGCGGGCGCGGACCGTGGTATCGAATTTGAATCCGCATCTGTTCTTCACCAAGCTGGTGCCGGAGAGCGCGCTGCCGCCGGATTTTCTCGGCCATATGCGGCAATGGCGAAACGGCAGCGGAAGTTTTCATGTCAACGTCGCATTGTCGGAGCTGCCGAATTTCACCTGCCTGCCGGGCACGGGCGATCACCTCACCGGCGGCATCATTATGGCGCCCACCTTGGGCTACATGGAACAGGCGTATTTCGACGCGCGCACGCACGGCTGGTCGCGGCGGCCGATTGTCGAGATGCTGATACCTTCGACGCTCGACGATTCACTCGCCCCGCGCGGAAAGCATGTCGCGAGCCTGTTCTGCCAACACGTGGCGCCGAAGCTGCCCGAGGGCTTCCCTGGCGGGTCGAGCTGGGACGCACATCGCGAGGAGGTGGCCGACCTGATGATCGCGACGGTGAATCAGCATGCGCCCAACTTCAAGGCCAGCGTGCTGGGGCGGAGGATTTTGAGCCCGCTCGATCTGGAGCGGACATTTGGGCTGACCGGCGGTGACATTTTTCACGGCGCGCTGGCGATTGACCAATTGTTTTCGGCCCGCCCGGCGCTTGGATTCGGCAACTACCGCACGCCGGTCAAGGGATTGTATATGTGCGGCTCGGGCACGCACCCCGGCGGAGGGGTCACGGGCGCGCCTGGCCACAACGCGGCTCGGGAAATCCTCAGCGACCGGAAAGCGTAAGCCTGCCGCTGCCGGACACTTGACATTTCGGTTTTTGTTCGCTTATGCTGGCGGCTATGGTATTGACCAAGCGGCAGCACGAGGTGTTGAGCTTTTTGCAACGGTTCATGGATGAGCGGGGATTTTGCCCCAGTTTCGAGGAGATCGCCGAGGGATTGAACCTGACATCGCTCGCGACCGTGCACGCGCACATCGCCACGCTGGAGAAGAAAGGTTTTCTGCGGCGCGGGTTCAATCAAAGCCGCTCGATTGAGATCCGGCGGACGGCGGAGTCGAAGCGCGCGGTCGCGGCGCGCTCCGGGGATTCGCTGCCGCTGGTCGGGCGCATCGCCGCCGGGCAGCCGATGGAGGCGATCGAGGACGCGCGGCAGATTTCGCTCGGCGACATCACGCGCCATCGCGCCAGTTTTGTTTTGGAGGTTCGTGGTCAAAGCATGATTGACGACCACATCATGGAGGGCGACTACGTCATGGTCGAGCGCTGCAGCCACGCCGACGACGGCCAGATCGTAGTTGCCCTGGTGGATGGGGCCGAAGCCACGCTGAAGCGGCTCTACCGCGAGCAGGGCGGCATCGTGCGCCTGCAGCCGGCGAACGCCACCATGCCACCGATCCGGGTCGAGGCCAAACGAGTCGAGATCCAGGGGCGTGTGGTCGGGCTGCTGCGGAAATGCTAAAGAAGGTTGTGGTAGACTGGGCTCCTTAGGCATGAACCTCTTCGCCGCCATTCGATTTACGTATTGGTACTATCCCAGCGGCGGGAGGAGTCTGCCTTAGACCAATACCAAGTTTATAAAGGCAACTCGAACCCGCTGAAGCAGACTTTCAGCGGGTTTTTTATTTTTATGCTGCTGCGAATTCATCCCCACGCCACCGCGCACGAAGTCAATTCCGTGCGTGAACAGTTGCACGCCGCCGGCTTCGAGACGCATGGGCTCGCCTACCTGGGCGCGGGCGCGTATGCGGCGATGCCGGCACAGAACTGCGACGCGATCCAGGCGGCCGGGTTTAATTTTGGACCGCTGGCGAAGATCGAGGCCATGAGTGGTTACGGGCTGTGCGAGCGGCAGTGGCGTCCGCAGGGGACGCGGGTGCGGGTGGGCGCGGGCGACATTGTCATTGGCGGCGAGGAGGTGGTCGTTGTCGCCGGACCGTGCTCGGTCGAATCGCGCGACCAGATCCTGGAAGCGGCGCGCGGCGTGCGCGCCGCGGGCGGGCAGCTCCTGCGCGGCGGCGCGTACAAGCCACGGACCTCGACTTATGAATTCCAGGGATTGGGGCGGCGCGGCCTCGAGCTGCTGGCGGAGGCGGGCTCTCGATACGGCCTACCGGTTGTCACGGAGGTGATGTCGGCCGAGGACGTTTCGCTGGTGGCCGAGTACGCCGACATGCTGCAAGTGGGGGCGCGCAACATGCAGAATTACCCGCTGCTGAAGCAGTTGGGCCTGCAGCGCAAACCTGTGCTGCTGAAGCGCGCGCCCAGCGCCACACTGCGCGAGTGGCTGGGCGCGGCGGAGTACGTACTGGCGCGGGGCAACGATCAAGTGGTGCTCTGCGAGCGCGGCCTTCGCGCGTTCGACTCAGCCACCCGCAATACATTTGATTTGGGCGGGCTGGCGGCATTGCGTGAACTCACTCATTTGCCGGTGGTCGCCGACCCCAGCCACGCGACCGGGCGGAGGGAGTTGATTGCTCCGATGGCGCGGGCGGCGGTGGCGGCGGGCGCGGACGGTATTTGCGTTGAAGTTCATCCCGAACCGGACGCGTCAGTTTCCGACCGCGAGCAAGCCATCACACCGCAAGCCTTGGCGGAGATGATGCCCAGCCTGCGCGGCGTTGCCGCGGCGATCGGGAAAAGATTGTCTGGAGACTATTCGACCACGTGCCGCGACGTGTACGTGTTGCGATAGGAGATTTCGTACTTCACGTTCTTGCCTTTTTGGTCAACCATCTTCAGCGGCTTGCCGTCGGGCGCGACCAGTTCGACCTTGACTTTGCGGGTGGTGCCGTCGAGCTTGCGATCAGTGGGCACGTAGCTGATGGTGTATTGGCTGCGCACGGAGCCGGCAATTTCCTGAAACACGTCGTTGTAGGCGCCCTCGAAGCGGGGCTCGTAGAAGCGTCCGCCGGTGGCGTCGGCGAAGTAGCGCAGTTCGTTGTTGCCCTGGAGGATCGCCATTTCCTGCATTTGCTGGGCGTAGCCATTGCCGGTCAACCACTGCTCGAGCGACCACGCCATGCTCACGGTGTAGATCGTGATGCCCTGCGTGGCCTGGACCTTCTTGCGCAGTTGGTCGAAGGTCATGTGGCTGAAGGTGTTGAAGCCGGTGCTGATGAGGACGATATTCTTGTGCCCCGGGATCGCGTCCATCCGGTCGATGGTGTCGGAGAGTGAATCGAACATGTCCGCTTCGCTGAAAT
>JANWLQ010000184.1 GCA_025450725.1 Terriglobales bacterium | reverse complement strand
TACCGGATTTAGTGGCGAGGATCAGTCCGCGACCGGGATGCGCGAGGGCGGTGGCGGCGCCGCCGCTGGCGCTCGAGGTGTCAACGATCAGCTGGCGGCGGCTGGGAATTTTGTTGCAGAGCGCGGCCAGGTCGCCGGCGGAGATGTCGGGACCAGGTAAATTGAATTTGTACTCGACGCCATCGAAGGTGCCATGGCCGATGAGAATGAGCACGAAATCGTTGTCGGGCTTGGCGGCAGCGGCGATCTGATCGAGGGTTTGGCTGAGCTTGGCGCGGGTGGCGTCGGCGCCGATGAGTGTGGTGACACGGGCAGAGGGTCCAAACTGGCGGAAGAGCTTATCCAGCGCCTGGGCATCGGCATTGAATCGCTGTGCGTAGTCGGATTCACCGCCGAGTCCGGCCACGGTGACGAAATACGTTTGGGCATGCATCGCGGGCGCGACCAGCAGTAGCAGCAGGCAAACGAGCCACTTCATACCACGCCCCACTTTCTCCGGAGGAACCACTCGCCGAGGGGCAACAGCAGCAGTAGCAGGAAGTTGATGGGCAAATTCCAGAGGGGCAGGTTTTGTTGGGTAGCGATGCCGGCGCTCGAGTATGGAATAGCGGCAGCTAACTGCCCCGCCTGCGAGGGCTGCCAGTAAGCGCCGCCGGTTTGATGGGCGAGGCGTTCGAGGAGGTCGCGATTTTGCTCCGTATGAAAATTTTCAGCGACACCGTCGAAGCGTTCGAAGCTTACGGTCGTCTGGCCGAAGCCGGGAGCATTGATGGTGGCGAGGTAGGGCCCGGGAAGCGAAGCGTTGAAATCAGCGGAGAACTCGCCGGGGTTTTGGGGCGAGGCTTGCATCGGCGCATCGACCGCCGCGCCATCGGGCTGTTGAATGTGGGCGGTGAGTGTGGGCACAGCGGCGGCCGGATTGTAGTCGGCATCGCGAACATCGGCGGTGAGATGGGCGGCGCCACTGTCGTAGAGGGTTGGAGGGCTGACGCGCGCGGTGAGCTGGCCGGGAGAGGGTGCGGAGAGCCAGCGCACGAGTTGATTCCAGAACAAGTCGTGGCTGGGATCGCCGAGCGGAAGGTTCATTTGCCAGCGCCAGGTACCGCTGGTGGCGAGTACGGCGGTGCGTCCGCGGCCGTAGTCCTCGAGCGTGAGCAGGGGCAGGGTGCGGCCGTCGGGGGCGAGAACGTTGGCGAGTACGGTGGCCCCGGGCTTGGGAATGCCGGCGTCCTGGTAATCCATTAAGAAGGGCAGGCCGCGCCACTTGCGCGCGTTGGCGGCGGGGTCGTCCACCAGACGAGTGACGATGCTGGAGCCGCCGGTCGAGGTCAGGGCGGCGGTTGCATTTTTACCGCCGGGGCCGAGATCAGCGCGAACAAACGTGGCCTTGTGCGAGGGCAGGGTGAGCGGCAGGAGGGGCGCCATCGCGGAGTCGGCCCAACCGCCGTCGGCAAGCGAGTACTGGCCGCCGAGGAAGAGGATACCGCCGCCACGGCGCTCGGCGAATGCCTGGATGAGGTCTTGCTGCAGGGGAGTAAAGTAGGCGGCCTCGACCGAGCCGATGATCAGCGCCTGGTAACGGAAGAGGTCCTGGGCGCGGGCAGGAAATCCGTCGGCCAGCTCAGCGGGATCGGTGACGCCCTGGCGGTAGATTTTGTTTTGCGTGGCGCGGACCATGGAGACGAGTTGGATCTGGGAATCCTTGGCTTCGGCGCGGCGGATGAACTTGTATTCCCAGCGCGGTTCGCCTTCGATGTAGAGCACGCGCTGCGGGCGGGTAACGACGTTGATCAGCCGGCTCTGAGTATTGTCGGCGCGACTCGATTCGCCGGGCAGGGGGGCGAGTTCGAAGGAGATGGTCTTGGGCGCGGCGGGGCCGGCGTTGAACATGACGGGTACGGTCGCGGTTTGGCCATCGGGCGGCAGCGTAATCGGCTGGGAAGCGAGAATCGCATTGCCGGAGCGCACGGTGAGCGCGGCGTGTTGGGAGGCGAAGCCGTTCTGGCGCACGCTAACCGTGGCTTGGACGCGGGACTTGGCGAGGGCCTCGGCGGGGAGTTCAACATCGTCAAGCGAGACGTCACGGGGCGGCTGGAGTGAGCCGAAACCAACGGTGTGAATGGGGATGTGGCGAGCGGCGAGGGCGGCCATGGTGGCGGAATCGACACCGGCGTCGGCGCCGTCACTGAGCAGGACCACCGCGCCGACGGGCAGGCTTCCGGTCTGGTCGAGCAACTGGCGCAAACTGTCCTGAATACGCGTGGCGAGTGCGGCGGGTTTGATCTGGCTGAGGTTGCCGGCGTCGGCGAGGCGCGTGATTTTCGAGTCGAAACTGAAGACGCGGGTCTGGTACTTGCGCCGCAGCGCCGGTAGCAGGCTCGATTGCAGGCTGTTGAGAGCTGCCTGCTCGCGGGTAGGCCCGGAGTCGGCGTCGGCGTTGGGTAGTGCCATGCTGCGCGAGTCGTCCACCAGCACGGCGACGATGTTTTGTTCGGGCTGCAGTTCGGAGACGGCCAGAGCGGGCTGCCACAGCAAAAGCAGAATTACTGCGATCACCGCCGATTGCAATCCCCACACCGCGGCGGTGCGGCGGTTCCAGCGGCGGCGCAGAAGCCAGAGCAAGACGCCGGCTGCCGCGATGACGAGCAGGGGGAGAACCCAGGCAGGCCAGGCGGCGAGAAGGACGAAGTGTCCGCGGGCGTAGGCGGCAGGGGGATAGCGGAACAAGAACTGAAACATGGGGCGTCGCTAATTTAGTGAGTCATGGAATACATGACGTAATTGACGCCGATGCGGAAGGCCATGCCGGCGAACTTTTCCGGGTATTGCGGACTGTCGGCCCACTCCCAGGCGTCGCCGAGGTGCATGTTATGGCAGATGGCGACCATCACCCGTCCGTCATCGTCGCGGATGGCGCGCCATTTGGGGACGTAGCCGTCCTTTTCGTAGGTGCGGCCGGTATTAACGAACTGCTCGCCGGGGACCTGAAACTTGTCGTCGAGATTGTAGAGGACGTGGAAGATCTCGTCGTTGTCGGGGAGATCAACCACGGGACGATTGGGGAAGACCATGCGCATGCCGAGCATGAAGTTGTCCCAATCGGCGGTGCCGTGGAAATCGTCCACCATGAGGAAGCCGCCTTTGAGGAGATAGTCGTGGAGCTTGAGTGCCTCGGGCGGAGTAAAAGTCCAGCTCTGGACTTGGACGGCGTAGAGGAATGGATAGTTGAAAACGTCGTCGGTCGAGAGCGAGACGGGCTGTTCGTAGGAACGGGCATTGATGCGGGTGAGACGCTTGAGGGCGTCCAGGAACGTACGGTCGGCCTTGGGGTAATCGGTTGACCAGAGGCCACGCCGGCCGCGGCGGAATCCATAACCATAGCCGCCGAAGCCGCCAGAACTGCCGACGGCGGGATCGTACTGCAGGCGCGACCAGGCGAATTCGGCCCGCTCGTTGGTGGGCGCGGGTTGAAAGCGCCCGTAGCGCTGATAACCGCCGAATTGCACCGCGAATGCGGCAATGGCGACACAGAGAAGCACGAGGGCCAACTTCATGGAGGCACGTCCTTCGAGGAGACGACTTCTAAGGGAAGCGTAGCAGAAGCGGGATGACGACGACGGCAGTTGCCAAGACAATGGCTGCGGTTCGGGTTTGGTTCAAGGCGTCGCGCCGCAGAGGACGAAAAGGGCGCGAAATGTCCAATTTTCGACCGAATTTCCTAGTGGCGCGTGCGTCGGTGATTTGACATGTGTGGTGTTGCTGCATTGATTGGCGCGGGCCTGCCCGGCTGCCGCCGGGAACCGCTTACGCGCAGCGCCGGCGCGGGGGCCCCATTGCCCCACGCCGGCCCGGCGCAGGCAGGGGCGGGCGGGGTAAGGCGTCCAGAAATGATCAAACAGAGACCATTTAAGTACTGTTTAAGATTGGATTTAGGCAGATCGGCAGAAGCTTGGCTGAGACGGTTATCGGCGCTGCGGGCGTCGAGCTGCCGAGAGGCGCGCCGGAGCTTGGACAGGAAAGAGGAAATGGTCTCGGTGAGACAAATTAAGTACTGGTCAGAATTGGATTTAGGTCGATCGGCAGAAGCTTGGCTGAGACGGTTAACGACGGTGCGGGGGGACGGATCGAACGGCTGGCGAGGCGCTGCAAAGCGGCTCGGGACGAGCCCACTCCAGTTGTACGATGACGATTTCATTGAAACGTTCCTGGCCGCGCCGGACCCCGCCCTGAATCAGGTGCGGGCGCACACTGCGTGCGCCCAAGCGATGCTACGCACCCACGAAATACGGCGGGCTGCCCGTATCGATCTCTGAGCTAACGAAGATGCAACGACTCAGTGACTGAGTTGCTTACTACAAGCATTCGTAAGCGTTCCGTTCCCGCAGAGATCGGGGAAATTTCTAAGCGGCGTGTTTTTCCTGGTCGCGGAGGTTCTTTTTTTCTTCGTCGGTCAGGTTGCCGCTGGAGTCGATTTTCAGCTCTTCGTGTCTAATTTCTTCGTTGACCGGCTGGGCGGATTGGACCGAACGTTTGCCAACCCGTACGGAGTCGGTGACGATGGGCTGTTTTTCCGCCGTGACGCGTTCTTCGGTAAGGGGGATGCGCACTTCCCCGCCCGATGCGTTGGGTGGCGCGGCGGAGGTTGCGTCGGCGCCGACTGGGAGATGTTCGACTACGATCTCCTCGCAGCTGACAGGAACTTCGAGATGCTGCTGTTCGGTGACGACTTCTTTTCGGATTCTGACCTCGCCGCGCTGGATGCGTTCCTTGTGGACGCGCAGGAGCTCGCCGTGGAGCTCGATTACTTTTTCGTCGGCATCGGTTTCCATTTCGTTTTCAGCAATGGGTTCGCCGGCAGGTTCAGGCGGGGCCTGGGCTGAAACCGTGGTCGGTTCGATCTCGCCGCCGGAGTCGCGCAGAAGTTGGCGAGCCTCGCCCGAGAGTTCAGGGTTGGTTTTTACGGTTACCACGACGGCGTCTTTTTCCCGCGTGAACTGGCGCTCCAGGAAGTTGACCTGATCCTGAGGTATATCGGCGTCGAGCAAAGCCGAGCGCAGGTCGCCGGGATTGGTGTACTCCGGTTCTCCAGAGCTCTCGAAGAGAGTGCCGTGGCCGCCGGGGCTGGCGGGAACGCCGGGCCGGGCCGACTGATCGGCGAGCATGGATTCGGATTTCGGTTTGTGGGCGGCTACGCCGATTTGGGCAAAACCGGCGTGGCGCAGTTGGGCCACAGCTTTTTGGGCCTGGTTGTGGTTGTGAAACAGACCCGCGATGATTCCACTCTGTTGCATGGCAAAAAACCTCCGAGAAGATGGAGATGCGCAAAAACAATGTCTCGCGATTGAGGCTCGCCTCTGCTCGCTCCAACCCGCCGCGACTCCCCACCCGGCAACCCAAAGCGGTTGCGGGGACCCCGGTCCGCGATGCTACGTCGCTGCCGAACCGCTTGTGAATATCGAACGACCTGCGCGCCATTTAGGCGAGCTCAGTCGAAATCAAGGTGGCGATGCTCGGGGTCTCACCTGGAAAGGATTGAACCGTATGGCTACATCGAAGCGCGCCGCGTCTCAGGCCGGCAAGGATCTGCGCGATGCGAAGACGTCGAAGCGAGATCGCGGCCCGATTGCGTCCGACCTCGCCCAAACGCCACGCAAGAAGTAGGCATGCATTGAGCGCGGGTGACGGAGGATCGTCGCGACGATTCGACGATCCTCCGTCCACCTCTTACGGAGTGCCGTTCTAGCCACCCGAATTTACGGTCAGGTTCAACGTCAGCGTCTGCACCAGTGAACCTGACGTAGCCTTGACAGTCACGGTGCTGCTCGACGAGGCCGGAGGGGGCGGAGGTGGGGGCGGCGTAACCACTGTGCCGGCGCTGCCGCCGCAGGCGCTCGCCGCGAGGAGTATCAGCGCGAGACACACTGTCCTTAACCCCGGCATTCCGCGGCGGCGGACCCGGATTCCCGCCGACAATAGCCCGAATCCCAGGACGGCAAGCCATCGCCACGAGGGCAACTGCGCCGTGGCTGGAATTGTCACCATCACCTGTATCGGTTGCGCTCCGTTCAGGGTCGAGAAGTTAACGGCGCTGGGGCTGACGGTACAGACGTATCCCAACTGCGCGGCGCAGGTCAGCGCGGTGCTACCCTGAAAGCCGTTCGCCGGAGCGAGACTCAATGCATAGACGGCAGTCTGTCCGGCGGTCACCGTTGCCGCAGTCGAACCGGCGGTGAGCGACACGCTCTGCCGTTGGATGGTGATGGTCGCGGTTGGTTGCGGGCTGCCCCCGTACACGCTTACCACCGCCGTGATTGTGGATTCGGAATCGCCGGCCAAACCGCTCAGGCTGACGTTGGCGCTGGCTGTCCCAATCGGCGGATAAAAAGCGCTGGGCGTAACCGAACAGGGGACTGTGGATGTGCAAGTCAGATCCAGGGGATTGACGCTGTTCGACGCAATCGTAAGCGGGTCCTGCATTGTATTAACGCCTCCATTCAGCGCGTACTGGGTCTGCCCCAGGGTGAGCGTAACGAATGGCGCCGCCGCGACGAAGTTGACCCCCGGAACAGGCTGGCCCTGCACAGTGACGTTGATGCTGGCGGGGGAGAACACGTAGCCGCCGCCAAACGGCACTACCACATACGAGCCGTTGGGCAGGTTGTTCGTAAAGTTGCCGTTGCCATCGGTGATCGCGGATCCGCTAGATGTCTGCCCGGAGACGAAGTTGACATAGACGCCGGCGATTCCCCGTGCGTTACTGTCGACAATGCGGCCGGAAACGGCGGCTCCCGGAACGGCCTGGAAGGTCACTTCCCTGACGTTGCCCTGCACCTGCCTATATATCGCGGCAGGCGCGAAGCCGGAACCGTCCAGACTGGCCTCGATTAAATAATCCCCATAGGCCACATTCGTGAAATAGAAGTTCCCATGGGCATCGCTGGTCGCGGTGGCCACAACACTCCCGCCCGGAGCAGCAGCCGGATCCGAAACGAGCGTGGCCGTCACGCCCGGCACCCCCGCCGCGCCTCGCAGAACCTGGCCGGATATGGTCGCGGTTGTGACCTCGAAGTTGGTTCCGCTTGCGTCGGCCGAGCGCAGGTCCACGCGCGTGGAAGCAGGGCTGAAGGCATCGTCCATCGCGGGTGGAACGGCAGGGAAATCCGGGGTGATCGTATAGACTCCGGCCGGCAAGCTGAAGCTGTAGTTCCCCTGCGCATTGGTAGTAAACCATGGGGCAGCGGGATTGTTGTAGAACGGAAAACTGTCAACGAAGATGCCGCTGACCCCATTGCCGCTACCGTCGGTGATACGACCCGAAACGGTGCGTGCGGGCAGCGCCATGAAATTCACGCCGGTAGCCTTCAGCGCCGTATACGCGACGACGCGCCAGCTTGGCTGCGTAAGGTAACCTGGTTGCGCGAGCTGGACGATGTAGCCGTCGGCATTCACAGCGGGGGGAATGAGGAATTGGTATTGCCCCTGGGAATCGGTTGTGGTTTGATACTGTCCGCCGGCGCCGTTGCCGTACATGGTCATCTTGGCGCCGGCGAGCGGCCCGGACGGCGTTGTCACAGTGCCGGAAATTTCAACTTGCTGGGCAGAGCCGCTGAAATTCAGGCTGCCGAGATCGGCGCCCACCACGGTTGTGGGAAGCGGGTCCGGCGCGAAGGAATAACCGGCAGCGGCGGCATTGAGGTTAACGGTTTCCGGCACCAAGCCGGATATGCTGTAATTCCCGTCCTTGCCTGAAACCGCCGAGCTGAGGCCCGCGGCAATTGTCACGCCCGCCAGCGCGCCGGCACCGGTCGTGACTTGGCCGCTGAGACTGAATACCGGCTGGGTCGCGGTCGCCGAAAAGCTACCCGCAGGGAATACTTCGCCGACCGCGGCGGTAGGCGGAATCGTGACCACCTGATTGGCGGCCTGGAAACTAAAGCCCGGCGCCGACGCTGTGAGCGCATAGCTGCCGGCCTTGGATTCGAAAATCTTGAAGTTACCGCCGGCATCGGAATAGGCAACGGTGTCTGCGGAGGAGATCTTCACCCCGGAAAGCCCTGCACCGTTTTGCGTCACCGAACCCGACAATTCATAAACGCCCCACGGCATGCCGGTAAGATCCATGTCGCCGACATCCGAATTACTCACGTTCACCCAGGGACGCGCCTGGCTGACCAGCTCATCGTCGATATACATCTGTAGCAGGTACCCTGGCATTGAGCTGGCAACGAAATAGTAGCCGGCGGGCAATCCGCTCAGGCGATAACGGCCATTGGCGTCCGAGGATGTGGTTTGGCCGCCAGCTTGCATGGTGACGCCCGGCAGGCCGCCCAGGATGGTGCAGCAAGTCGAGCCGCCCCATGCCCAAGATTCCTCAATCGTGCCCGAAATAGAGTAGGTGGGGACGGAAAAGTCGATCCCGCTGAGGCCGCTACCGCTGAGCTGTACCGCCCGCGACCCCGGCTCAACATCATACGCCGCATCCGCCGCCGTCAGCGTGTAGTTTCCTGGCGCCAAACCGTGGAAGCTGTAATTCCCCTGACCATCCGTGGTGGCGGAGGCGTTCCCGTCATTGATGATGACGCCGGCGAGACCTTGGCCGTTCAAGGTGACGGAACCGGAGAGGGAAGCCACCGGCGCCGTAGCCGTCGCCAAGAAATTGACCCCGGTCACGGGCGCGCCTGACACAGTAACCGGCATGGCATTGGGAGCAAAAGTAAAATTGGATGACGCTGGAGCCACTGTATAGCTTCCGTTCGCCAGGCCCGTGAGCGTATACCGGCCATCGCCGGCGGTCGTGGCGCTGATGCCACCGGCGGACACCTGCAATCCCGCAATCCCGTTTCCGGCTCCGTCGGCCACTTGGCCGCCAATGGTGTAGCTCAGCGGCGCACTGACCTGTAAGACGCTGGTGACGAGGTCCTCGTCCAAGGGGTCTCCGAAATTCAGCGGATAGAATTCGCGGCTGTCGGTCCAGCCGACGAGGACGGTGCCGCCAGCGGCGCTCAGCATGGCGTAGTCGCCGTACTGGTTGGGGTTGTAGTACTGATTTTCCAGCGAATTCTCGTCATTGTAGTCGATGGACGGATTCGCGAGCTGAGCCGAGACCTGGGAGACCGGCACATTGGGCGAAAAGCTCGCTCCTCCATCGCTCGATTGCGAGTAATAAATTTGGGTGCGAATCTGGTAGCCAGGGTCGTTGCGGGTGTCGTACCAGGAGACGTGGACCAAGCCGGTGCCGGGGTCGACGGCACACCACGGAAAGAAGTGGGAGGCGCCGTCTTCGGCATCGTCGTTGACTTGCAGGGGCGGGCTCCAAGTCCCGCCGCTGTCGGCTGACTTCACCATGTAGACGTTGATCGCAGGGCCCGCAGTCTGGCCAGTTGGATAGTCGGCATAGACAACGTAAATCGAACCGGAGTAGGGCGAGCCGCTGTCATCGACGGCAATCGCGGCGAAGGTGTTAATTCCGCGCTGGTCCTGGGCCGGGATCAGCGTGTTAAAGGAATTCAGCGACAGACCACCCGCTGCGATGGTAAAGGGGCGAGCCCAGGTCTGGCCGCCATCGCTGGACTTGGTAAACACGACTGTGTCCCCGCCTTGGGGACCACCGGGGGTACCAGCAATGCGCGTCCAGATGGCAAAGACGGTCCCATCCGGCCCGACGGCAACGTCCCCGCCGATGTCCATACCCGCTTGCGCGTTGGTTTCGAGAACGACAGGGTTCCAGTGGGTACCGTCGTCCGACCACGAGGCAGTCTCGGTATTGTTCGTATCCCAGATGGCGTAGATGCGGTTGGTATGGGAATTACCGCCGCTCGAGCGATCCACCGTCATCATCGGCTTGTCGTCGAAGTATTGTGGCTGACCGAAATGGTTGACGATCGGATTGGCATTCCAAGTGAAGCCGCCGTCGGTGCTCTTGGCCAGCACGATCATCGAATCCAGGGCTGGTATGCCCTGGTAAACATCCTGCCTCATCAGCATGTAACTCGCATACGCGTTGCCGTTGGCGTCCCAGGCTACGGACGGATCGGACCCGTCGAGTTGGAGGTTGGCGCCGACAAGAACTGGCGGGAGCGGGGCACAGGTATAATTCCAGCTCTTGCCGCCATCCTGGGAGGCGAACAAGTCCTGGGTCGTGTTGCCGTCGCAGTTCGGATCCGCCAACCACGTATTGGTCGCGGCAAGCATGCGCTGCGGATTGGTGGAATCGACCGCAACCGCCACTTCCCCCTGGTAGTTGCTGAGGCCTCCGGCAGGCACGACATTGCCGGCATTGCTCACAGCGGCCAGGCTCCCAGGGGCCGACGTTTCCTGGCGCGGCGGGGTCTCCTTCCGCGGACGCGCGCCAGCGCTCGCATGGAGCTTGACCCAATCCAGATGGGCCAGCCAAACATCGGGCCGGACCGGTACGCTGACGAAGTTCCGCCGGCGCCAGGTTTGGAAGGCCTGGAGCGGGTCCGTGGCGGAGTGAGCGTCGTACCGCGGCGCTTGCAACCAGGCGCCTGATTTCACTGGGACATGCTGACCCGCGGCTAACTGAGCTAGCGCCGCAAGACACGCCGCTACGACAAACAACGGGGCACGCAGCCAAAGAGCGCGGGAGAGGCGCCGCGGAATTCGGGCCTGGGCTCTTACCGGTGGCCTATACGAACCCTCCGCGGAGAAGCCATGAGTTTTATAGGCCGCCATGGATTTTCGTTTCAGGCAGGAGTGTATTGGGCCTCAGTTGAAGTGTCAAGCCAAATGAGATCCCAGCCCGGTCGAGACCGAGAACGCTACTTCGAATCTACCTCACGATCCAGAAAACAGTCGTCGAGTCCCTTTCTTGTGGGTCAACTAAGTGATGTATTTAGCGTTATCAATGAAGCCATCTCGGGCATTTTTTGCATATCATTTTGTACAGCGTCAGGTAACTGATGACGGGCGCAACCGCACCCCAACGCCGGGGATGGCGGTCTACACTAAGGAATGCAGCGGCGGGCATTTTTGAAACTTTCCTCGGTGGCGGCGGCGGGCACGGCGGTGGCGGCACGGGTGGGGCCGGGGCTGGCGCAGGCGGGGCCGAAGCCGGATTTCACCTTGACGATCGCGCCGGTCGAGGTGGAATTGGCGCCCAACCACATCATCAGCACGATCGGCTATAACGGGACGTCACCCGGTCCTTTGCTGCGGATGAAAGAAGGGGCGCCGGTGCGGGTCGAGGTGATCAATCAGACCGACGTGCCGGAGCAGGTGCATTGGCATGGGCTTCAGATTCCGGCCGAGGTGGATGGAGCCGACGAGGAGGGCACGCCGGCGGTTCCGGCGCAGGGGCGGCGCACCTACGAGTTCACGCCGAAACCAGGGGGAACGCGCTGGTACCACACCCACACCATGGCGATGAACGATCTGCACCGCGGCAGCTACACCGGGCAGTTCGGATTTTTGATGATTGATGGACCGTCGAACCCAACCCAGGCGGGACATTTCGATCAGGAGTTGTTTCTGGCGCTACGGGACTGGGAGCCATTCTACACGAGCCAGATGATTGACACCGACGACCTCGATCCGACGCTTCCGGAGCCGGAAAAGCCGAAGGTGTTGGACACGCGTCCGAATGGGCTGGAGATCGGAGCGGGGATTTATTCGATCAACGACAAGGCGCTTGGGGCGGGCGAGCCAATCCGGGTGAAGAGTGGGGACCGGGTGTTGATGCACCTGCTGAACGCGAGCGGGATCGAGATACGGCACCTGGCGCTGCCTGGGCACAGCTTTCATGTGATCGCGCTGGACGGCAATCCGGTACCGACGCCGCAGGCGGTTGAGGTGTTGTTGCTGGGGCCGGGCGAGCGGATTGACTGCTACGTGGAGATGAATCAGCCGGGCGTGTGGATCATGGGCGATCCAACGGACGACATCCGCAATGCGGGGCTGGGCGTGGTGGTGGAGTACGCCGGACAGAATATGCAGCCGACGTGGACGGCACCCCGCAAGCTGGGCTGGGACTATACAGTTTTCGGGAAACCGGGGACGGCAGCGACTCCGGCGCCGGCCAATGTATTGGACATGGTGTTCGAAAAAATTCCGCGGGGCGCGGGGAAGTTCAATTCCTTCACCGTGAACGGGGCGCCGTATCCGCACGGTCAGGAGTTTGTCATGAAGGCGGGAGAGCGGCACCGGCTGGTGTTTCATAACCGCACCGATGACGCGCATCCGCTGCATTTGCACCGGCACATTTTCGAGCTGACGGAAATTTACGGAAAGCCGACGGCGGGGGTGATGAAGGATACGGCGGTGGTGCCGATTTACGGGCGGGCGGCGGTGGACTTCACGGCGGACCAGGCGGGGCCGAGTCTGTTTCACTGCCATATCCAGATGCATATGGATTACGGCTTCAAGGCCTTGCTACGTGGTTGAGTGAGGCACCTATATGGGGGATTGACGGTGGTTGCGCCGGAGGTGAGGATCGAGAGATGAAGGCTTTGGGTGTGACCGCAGTCTTGGTGGCGGGCCTATGGGGGGCAGGGTGCGAGCAGCCGTACCGGGTGTTTGCAGTGCAGGTGGCGGCGGCGCCGAATGGGCCAGGGAACGGGCAGGCGGGGGCAGGCAGAGTGAGTGCATATGCTCCAACGGCGGCAGAGAACGGGCTGATTGGCAAGCGAACGCAGTGGGATGTGAACCAGGTAGGGGCGGCGACGCTGGGCGAGTTGCCGGGGATCACGCCAGGAGTGGCGCAGGCCATCATCGCCGGGCGGCCGTACCGGGTCAAGCGGGAGCTACTGACGCGGCGGGTGCTGACGGAGGCGGAGTACGAGCGCTGGAAGACGTACCTCGTCGTCCACCGCGGCAAGCCAGGTGGGGCGGGGAGGACGAGTGCGGGCGGGGGAGCTCGCCAGCCGAGCTAAGGCGGCGGAACAGCCGGACTTAGGCGGCGTGGCGCTCGCTGCGATTGGCGCGGCGACGGTGCTCTTCCCAGCGTTTGCGGGCGGCTTCGGAGATGCGGGCGCGACCGGCGGGGCTGAGGCGATTGCTCTTGGTTCCGCTGACCAGTTCCTCGATGATGCGGATGGCTTCGGTGAGACGGGCCTGTTCCTGCTTGAGCTCCGCCAGGGATTTCTGCAATTGATTGGAGTTGGCAATCATGGTGACCTCGGGATGACTACTCTGACTTAGAGGCTGGAACCCTGCAAAAGGATTACAGTCATTTTCTCATAAGTTCTTTGCGTCTGACAATCACTCCCATTTTGGCCTCAGTGTTTGATCACCGGTGGGCCGGCCGGTTTGGGAGTGGCGCCCTGGGGGGCGGCGACGCCGCCGGGCACGACGACGCCGTACTCGATTTTGGATTTCAGCAGGGCGCGCAGGCGGGCCTTGATCTGGTCGAACTCGGAGGTGGTGACGATGTAATCGGGGCGGGCGGGCAGGATGGTGGCGATTTCCTTTTCCGTGAGGGCGACGCGGTCAGGGGTTTGGGGATGGGAGGCAAACATGCGGCTGACGATGCCGGGGCGAATTTTGTCGTCCTCTTCGAGAATCTCGAAGGCGCGGGCCAGGCCCTGGGGATCGTAGCCGGATTTCCAGAGATATTGGGTACCGAGCCAGTCGGCTTCCTGCTCGTCGCCTCGGCTGAAGCGCTGGTACTGCAGCGGGATGGCGAAGTTGGCGGCCTCCTCGGCGCCGAGACCGGCGAGACCGGGGCCGGCGAGAATGACGGCGGGGATGGCGGCGATGGACATGAGCTCGCCTTTGGTGGCCTGGCGGGTGCCGTGGCGGGCGGCGACGTGGGCGATCTCATGGGCCATGGCGCCGGCGAGTTCGTCCTCTTCATTGGAAGCGAGAATGATGCCGGAGTTCACGAAAAAGAAACCGCCGGGGAGGGCGAAGGCATTGACGGCGTCATCCTGCAGCACGTGGACGGTGAAGGGCACCTTGGCGTCGGAATTGCGAACCAGATTCTGGGCCAGGCGGTTGATGTACTCATTGACCACTGGGTCAGTGACTACGGTCGAACCCTGTAGGACTTGGTTGGCCAGGCTCTGGCCCAGGGCAATCTCTTTGGACTGGCTGTAGAAGTCAAGACCTTTGCCGACATCGCGATGGCCGATGAGGGCGACATTGTCCTCGGATTTCAGCTTTTTGGCTGTGGCCTTGTCGGCGGTGGGCACGCCTTCGACGGTGGTGTCACTGTCGGCGGAGGCGGTGGAGGTTTGAACCTTCTGCTGGGCGGCCGCGGTTCCGAGGAGAACGAAGCCGACAAAGACGGGGAGAAATTTCGAAAAAAGCCTAGAAGGCACGCTTCACCTTGCCTGTTAGACGCCTAACTTCCCTACTCCGTTACAGAGGCACTACTTGCCGATGCAAAATGTCGAGAAGATTACTCCCAGTATATCCTCTACCGTGGTCTGGCCGGTAATGGCATCGAGCTCGTGCAGCAGCTCATACAGGTCAACCAACACGGCTTCGTGGGGAACTTTTGCGACGACTGAGAGCCGGGCGCGATCGAGAGCGGCGCGAGCCAGGGAGAGATGCTCGGCATGACGGGCGTTGGTAATGAACTCCGATTGCGCACTGGATTCAGGGCGCAGGCGTAGGGTGACGAATTGACGGAGTTCGTCCACGCCGCTGCCGGTGAGAGCGGAAACGGCGATCATGCCGGGATGTGAATTGCGGGGAGTGGCCAAATCGCTTTTGTTGGCTACGCAGAGCGCCTGGGGCAGCGCAGCGGCGTGCTGTAGCAGTTCGTGATCGGCGGACTGGAGCGGTTGGGAGCCATCGAAAACAGCGAGCACGAGATCGGCATCAGCGATGGCTTGCCAGGATTTTTCTATTCCGAGCCGTTCGGCTTCGCCGGCGGGGTCGCGGATGCCGGCGGTGTCAAGCAGGCGAATGGGGATGCCATCCCAATCGAGCGATTCGGAGATGAGGTCGCGTGTTGTACCGGCTTCGGCGGTGACGATGGCGCGTCGGTGGCCGAGCAGGCGGTTGAAGAGACTGGATTTGCCGACGTTGGGCCGGCCAACGATGGCCATGAGGATGCCGGAATGTACGGTGCGGCCGAAGCGAAAGCTGGCCAGGAGAGTGTCGATTTGAACTTGCAGGCCGTCCAGGGCGGCGAGGAGTTCGGGGGCATCGACCACGGTGACATCGTCGTCGGCGAAATCGATGCCGGCTTCGAGTCGGGCGATGACTTCGGTCGCGCTGTGATGCAGGGAGCGGAGGGAATGGGCGACCGAGCCGGACATCTGGCGGGCGGCGGTGCGGGCCTGAAAGAGAGTATGCGAGTCGATGAGATCGCGCACTGCTTCGGCCTGGGTAAGGTCGAGGCGTCCATTGAGGAAGGCGCGGCGGGAGAATTCGCCGGGCTCGGCGAGACGGGCGCCGCGGGTGAGGGCCGCATCGAGGAGGGCGGCGAGGAGGACGGGGGATCCGTGGGCGGTCAACTCGACCACGTCTTCGCCGGTGGCGGAGCGGGGCGCGGCGAAAAAGAGCGCAATGATCTGGTCGAGCAGCGCGCCGTCGGCGTCGCGGAATTCGGCGAGAGTAGCGTGGCGCGGCGCGAGTTCCACGCCGCCGAGAAGCGCGCGGGCGATGGACAGGGCCTGCGGGCCGGAGAGGCGGACGATGCCGAGGCCGCCGCGACCGGCGGGGGTGGAGAGCGCGGCAATGGTGGGAACGTCGGACAATTTAGCCCTACAATTATGCAGCATGAAACGAGTGTTATTGGCGGACGAGGGCGCGCTGGCGCGGCGAATGGGAACGGCGTATCTCGAGGATTTGGGCTGCGAGGTGGAGGCGGTGAGCGACGGTGGTTCGGCGTTAGAGGCGATCGAACGCCGGGCGCCGGAGTTGATTTTGGCGGCGGCGAAACTGCCGGGGGTTGGGGGCTTGGCACTGTGCCGGCAAGTGAAGGCACACAGCGAATGGCGAGCTATTCCCTTCCTGATTTTGACCGGCGCGTTGGATGCGCCACCGCCGGCGAGCGGCGAGGCAGGCGATCCGGACGGGGTGCTGCGCAAGCCATTGTCATCGGCGGGCCTGGAGCCGTGGCTGCGGCGGGTCGAGGGTAAAACGCCGCGCGAATTGCTGGTGTTGGCGGTGAACGAAGCCGCGCGCGGAAAGAATAGCGAATAATAGACGGAATGTATAACGAACTGGATAAAGCTTACACTCCGCGGGCGATTGAGCCGAAGTGGGCCACGGCGTGGGTGGAGGGGCAACTTTTTAAGGCCAAGGCGGAAAAGGCCGACAGGGGGAACTGGTCGCTGGTGATCCCTCCGCCGAACGTCACCGGCTCGCTGCATATGGGCCATATGCTGGAGCACACGCTGATTGACATCATGGTGCGCTGGCAGCGGATGCAGGGCAAGAACGTGCTGTGGCTGCCGGGCACCGACCACGCCGGCATTGCGACCCAGATGGTGGTGGAGCGGGAGTTGGCGCGGGAGGGAAAAACGCGCCAGGCGATGGGGCGGGAGGCCTTCGTCGAAGCGGTGTGGGCGTGGAAGCGGCAGAGCGGCGACCGAATCAAGGAACAGATGATGCGCCTGGGGGCGAGTTGCGACTGGTCGCGCGAGCGTTTCACGCTCGATGCGGGTCTATCGCGGGCGGTGCGCGAGGTGTTCGTGTCGCTCTACGAGCAGGGGCTGATTTACCGCGGGCGGTACATCGTGAACTGGTGCCCGCGCTGTCAGACGGCGGTGAGCGATCTGGAGGTGACGCACGAGGCGGTGGCGGGGAAGTTGTACTCGGTGCGCTATGCCATTGCCAGCGAGGAGGGACAATTCTTAACGGTGGCGACGACGCGGCCGGAGACAATCCTGGCCGACGTGGCGGTGGCGGTGAATCCGCGTGACGAGCGCTACCAGCGGTTGATCGGGCGCGAGGTGGCGGTGCCGCTTACTCAACGCAGGGTGAAGGTCATCGCCGACGAGATTGCGCAGCCAGAGTTCGGAACGGGCGCGGTGAAGATCACGCCTGGGCACGACGCCAATGATTTCGCCGCCGGCAAACGGCATGGGTTGGAACAGCTCATCATCATTGACGAGCGCGGACAGATGACCGAGGCGGCGGGCGCCTACGCCGGCCTAGACCGGTTCGCGGCGCGGGAGCGGGTGGTTGAGGACCTGGACCGGGCGGGGCTGTTGGCCGGCGTTGCCGCGCACCCGATGTCGGTGGGACAGTGCCAGCGCTGCGCGACGGTGATCGAGCCGCGGATATCGAACCAATGGTTCGTGAAAATAGCGCCCCTGGCGGAGAAGGCGATTGGGGTGGTGGAGGGGGGCGAGATACGCTTTACGCCGGAGAACAACCGGCGCATTTACAACGAGTGGATGGCGAATATCCACGACTGGTGCATTTCGCGCCAGCTTTGGTGGGGGCACCAGATACCGGCGTGGTACTGCGACCGGTGCCAAGAGGTGATCGTCGCGCGCGAGGCGCCGAAACTTTGCCGGTGCGGAGGTCCGGTGCGGCAGGACGCGGATGTGCTGGATACCTGGTTTAGCAGCGGGCTGTGGCCGTTTTCGACGCTGGGCTGGCCGGAGAAGACGCCGGAACTCGAGGCATTTTATCCGACCTCGCTGCTGATCACCGGCTTCGACATTTTATTTTTCTGGGTGGCGCGGATGATCATGCTGGGGGTGCACTTCATGGGCGAGGCGCCGTTCCGCGAGGTGTACATTCACGCCCTGGTGCGCGACGCCGACAAGCAGAAGATGTCGAAGACGAAGGGAAATGTGATTGATCCACTGGTGGTAACGGAGAAGTACGGCACCGACGCGGTGCGCTTCACGCTGGCTGCGATGGCGGCGCCGGGCACCGACATCGCGCTGTCGGAAGACCGGATGCAGGGGTATGCGGCGTTTGCCAATAAGATCTGGAACGCGGCGCGGTTTATCTTCTTGCAATTGGAGCGGGCGGGGATTGCGCCGGGGGCGCAGGCACGCCCAGAGACCGTGGTGGACCGCTGGATTTTTTCACGGTTGGAGGCGGTGGCGACGGCGATGGATCAGAGCCTCGGGGAGTATCGGTTTCACGAGGCGGCGGATTTGCTGTACCAATTTTTCTGGCGCGAGTTTTGCGACTGGTATCTGGAGTTATCGAAGCTGGCGGAGCCAACCGGCAATCTGTGGGCGGCGTTCGAGCGGGCGCTGCGGCTGCTGCATCCGGTGATGCCGTTTGTGACCGAGGAACTATGGCACCAGTTGTATGCGGGGAAGGCGCCAGCGGCGAGTATCGCGTTGGCGGCGTTTCCGGCGCCGGGGGGCAAACGGGACCTGGAAGCGGAGGCGGAGATCGGCCGGCTACAGGAAGTCGTGACGGCGCTGCGGAAGCTGCGCGCGGAGGCGAAACTGGCGCCGAAGCAGACGGCGGGGCTCAGGGTTGCGGGCAGCAGCGGGAAACTGGACTGGGCGATGGTTGAGGCGCTGGCGCGGGTGAGCGCCATCGAGCGGGTGGCGACGATTGCGGCCAACGCTCCGCTGCGGGCGACGGCGGGCGGTTATGAATTGCAGCTCGATTGGGGCGAGGCGTTCGACGCCGGCGCGGAGCGGGAGCGGTTGCGGAAAGAGGCGACGGTGCTGACGCAGGGCGTGGCGAACTTGCGGGCCAAGCTGGAGAGCGCGTCGTTCAAAAGCAAAGCGCCTCAGGCCGTGGTGGCAGAGACTGAGCGCCTGCTGGCCGAGCGGCAACGGCAACTGACGCAAGCCCAGGCGGCGCTTGATGGCCTGACTGGTAGTGGCTCGGCAGGGTAAGAGGGCGGAGGCTGGCTTTTGGTGATTGTGTCGCCAGCCGCGGCTCCTAGTGCGGGCTGGTGACGACGGGTTGTTTTTTGCCGTCCATGACGCGGGTTTGTTGGTAGGTGTAGCGGATGCGGTGGATCACGGTGATGTTGCTGAGAACGGCGATTACCCAGAGGCAGGGCGCCATGCGATTGAAGAGGGCGCCGATGATGACCAGCACGATGCGCTCGGGGCGCTCCATGAAACCGACCTTGCAGCTTGGGATGGTGTTCTCGGCGCGGGCGCGGGCATAACTCACCATGACCGAGCCGGTCATTACGACCGCAACCAGGACCACATAGAACTCGCGGTTGATGCGGGCGTAGTAGACGAGTAATCCGAAATAGAGGGCGAGGTCTGAGTAGCGATCGAGGACGGAGTCGAAGAATCCGCCGAAGTGGCTGACGGTGTTGGTGTAACGAGCGACGCGTCCGTCCACCATATCGAAAATGCCGGCGGCGATGATGACGAAACCGGCGCTGAGAAAATGGCCATAGCCGAACAGGGCGGCGGCGATGATGTTGATGACCAGCCCCATGAAGGTCAGGACGTTGGGATTGATTTTAGTGAGGGCGAGGGAGCGGACGATCCAGTCGAGTACGACTTTGCAGCCGGCGCCGATGGCACGGGTGTAGGTCATTGCGCCGGTTCGTCCTCTTCGAGATCGTAAATGGTCTTGAGGGTGCGGACCTCAAACTCCTTGGCGCCGCCGGGGGTCTGGATCTTGACCTCGTCGCCGGGGCGTTTGCCGAGAATTCCCTTGCCGATGGGCGAGGAGGTGGAAATCAGCCCTTTGGCCACATCCGCCTCTTCGCTAGTGACCAGGTGGTACTCGATGTCCTCGTCTTTGTCGAGATCGCGGAGGATGACGATGGAGCCATAAGCGGCGCGGTCGCGGGGGATATTGTTGAGATTGACCAGGCTCAACTCGGCCAGCCGTTTGCGCAGTTGGCCCAAGCGGGCATTGACGAACTCCTGCCGCTGCTTGGCCATGTGGTACTCGGCGTTCTCGCTCAGGTCGCCCAGCGCAACGGCGCGTTTGAGCTCGGCGGGAAGCTCGATGGTGAGCTCGCGCTCGAACTGCTGAATTTCCTTTTCCAACTTCTCTTTGATGTTTAAAGCCATGAGCGAAACCGGCGGCGCTTGAAGAGCCCCCCGCCATTTTGGCATACTAGTGGGTAGAGGCGGTCGGTGTCATGGATGGAAGCCAAACGTTCCGTGTCGGCGAGAAGGTGGTGTACCCCAACCATGGGGTTGGCATAATCGAGACGATTGCCAACCGTGTGATCTCGAGCCCGGCGGGTGGCGGAGAGCAGCAGTACTACCAACTCAAGATAGAAGCCAGCAATTTGCGGGTCATGGTGCCGTTCACCAACGTCGAAAGCGTGGGCATGCGACGGGTGACTGACTCGCGGGCGATGGCGCCGATATTGACCTACTTGCGGAACAGCGAACCGGTGGCGTGCGCCACCGACTGGAAATGGCGCTTCAAGGAAAACTCGGACAAGATGCGCAACGGGGCGCTGGCGCAAGTGGCGGAGGTGCTCAAGAGCCTGGTGCAACTGCATCAGGCGAAGCCGCTTTCGTACCGTGAGAAAAAGATGCTCGACCGGGCGGCGCTGTTGCTAGTGGGTGAAATGGCGAGCGCGGAGAATCTTTCGCTGGAGCGGTCACTCCAGCTACTGCAGCAAACGCTGGCGGCGGCCGAACTTGTCTTGCCGCCGTTTGACGAGGAAGCGAGCTGAACCGGGACCGGTTGACGGCGTTCAGCGACGGCGTCATTGCAATCTTAATAACGGTCATGGTGCTGGAATTGAAGGTACCCGAGGGTGCGGCATTCGGAGCGCTACGGGCCGATGGACCGGTGCTGCTGGCGTACCTGCTCAGCTTTATTTACCTGGGAATCTACTGGAATAACCATCACCATTTTTTCCACCTGGTGCCGCACGTGAATGG
>JANWLQ010000183.1 GCA_025450725.1 Terriglobales bacterium | reverse complement strand
TGAGCCATTGCCGATACGCCTTAAGCCGCCACTCGAGCATGAACTCCGGCTCGGCCTTCTTGGCCGAAATCATGCGCACAATGTCTTCATTGAGCCCGCGCGGTATGGTATCGGCGTCAATGGCGCTAACAAAGCCGTACTGATAGTCCTGGTTGGCGAGTGCTTCGAGTTCCTGGGCCTGGGTGCTCATGGTTTCCCCTAACCTCCAGCCTGACAAATCTATACTAAAAAGTCAAGATTCCGGTTACCCCAAAGTCGGCCTCAACGACGGTTTGCGCGTCTTCATGCCCGACTACGCCAAGTTGCCGAAGCCTACTCCCCGCTCGCCCGCGAATGGCGTTCGATGAAGCGTTTCGTCAGCAGCACCATGCCGATGGACTGGGTCCATTCCGAAACCACGTTGCCCACCACTTGCCCCCACTTGGAGTTGACTCCGCTATGGGCGAACAGGATCACCCAGCCCACCAGCGTGACCGCCAGAAACAGGGTCAGCGAATGATCCCGCAAAAAATCGACCATCCACCGACCAGGAATATCGGGCGGAGGTTCACGGCTCTCCTGCGATCCCCGTTCATACAGGTACTGGGTCGCCAGCACCATCAACACAACTCCGCTCCAATCGGCGATGGCGTTGCCGAAAAAGGATCCATGGTGGGTGTTCGGATCGCTGAGGCAATAGAGCACCAGCCAGAGAAGAAAGATCGCGCCGGCGATGAGGCTGAGCGAATGCTCCCGCCAAAGTTTCGTCATCCGCCGAGTATAGACCGCCCGATTTACAAATCCAGAACCAACCGCAAGCCACACTCGACCTGACGCAGCAACTGGCTCGGCAACGCTCCCGCGCTCCGTCAAATAGTCGCGGTCTATAGAAAGGATCTGCGATACATTAATCACCGAATCGCACTCCAATCCATAGTCCGAACCTGGGCAGACCACATTTCCCCGGGGCGCCAACAGGTCGAAGATTGCTGGTCAGAACCGCCACAACTACGGTTTGCAATCGACTGCGATTGAAGCTATTCGCCTGAATGATGAATCTTGTAGCGCTTCGCTTCCCGCCGCGCCAATCATCAGTGATACAACAACGCCGCCTGCCGCAGCGTCTCAAATCCCACATTCGCTTCCTGCCAATCCCGAGCGATGCGCCGCGGATCCTCGCCCGAGCGAATCTCCTCCACCAGCGCGCGCGAGCCGCCCAACGGATGCATATCGCTCGAATCCCAGGCCTGAGGATAGAGTGCGGCGAGCGCGCTGGCCAGCTCCACGCCCAGTTCCGGCGAATCCAATTGATCACGATTGACCACAATCAAGTTCACCCCCTGGCAGAGCTGGCCATGGTACCGGTCCGCGCTGGGGGTGAAACGTATGGGCAGGAAGCGCACGCCGGGCAGACGCCGGGCATTCAAATAGGCGGCCAGTTGGGTGGCGTTCACCCAGGGCGCGCCCATCACTTCGAACGGGGTGTCGGTGCCGCGACCGACGCTGACGTTGGTGTACTCAATCATGCCCACGCCGGGGTAGAGCACCGCTTCCTCCAGGCTGCGCAAATTGGGCGAGGGCGCCACCCACGGCAGGCCGGTCTCGTCGAAGTAATCGCCGCGCGACCAGCCGCTCATCGGTATCACCATCAAATCGGCGCCGATGGATTGATTGAATAGCCGCGCCAACTCCCCCACCGTCATGCCATTGCGCACCGGCATGCCGGGAAAGTAGCCGACAAAACTTTTTTCTTCCGCCGCGAGCGGCGGACCGCTGACGTTGATTCCATCGATCGGATCCGGGCGGTCGAGCACAATGACCGGCAAGTGATGCGCCGCGGCGGCTTGCAAGGTGTAGGCGAGCGTCGTTTCGTAGGTGTAGAAGCGAACGCCCGCGTCTTGAATGTCGTACACAAGCGTGTCCACCAGGTCGAGGCCCGCCGCCGGCAGCGCATTGGACGCCGTGCTGCCGCCGTAGGCGCTGAAAATCGGCACGCCGGTTTTCGCGTCGCGCGCGTTGCCGGTGGCGCTATCCACCGTGCCCAGCCAGCCGTGCTCGGGGCTGAAGCCGGCGGTGACGTGGACGCCCTGGGCGATCATGTCGTCAATGTTGCGATTGCCCTCGCGATCAATGCCGGTCTGGTTGGTGATGAGGCCAACCCGCTTGCCTTGCAACACGTCGAAGTGCCGGCCGGCGAGCACGTCGAGGCCGGTTGCGACTTCGCCATTGCGATACATCGTGCGATGGGCGCCGGCCGAGGCATCGGCGTAGCCGGTAATGCGTTCGAGACCGGTTTCCACCTGCGCCCATTCGTTGGCGTTATTGAGGCTCAGAATTGCCGAGACAGCGGTGGCGATGCCGGAGCGTAGCGCCAGGATCGAGTGCAGCGGCGGCTTCTGCATCGGGTGAATGGCGTTCGACATGATGATGACGTAAGTCGCCGACGCCGGATCAATCCACATCGAAGTTCCGGTGAAGCCGGTGTGCCCGAACGAGCCTAACGGAAGGTAATCGCCGCGGTTGCTGGAAAACGGCGAGTCAATATCCCAGCCCAATCCCCGCACCTCGGGCACGTTATAGGGCGACTGGGGCGTTGACATTTTGGCCACGCTCAGTCCGGTCAGAATGCGCGCCCCGTTGTCGCCCTTGCCGCCATTCAACAGCGCCTGCGCGTACTTGGCCAGATCATCGGCGGTCGAAAACGCGCCCGCGTCGCCGGTCACACCGCCCATGGATTCCGCCGTGGGGTCGTTCACCACGCCGCGTTCGAAATGGCCGCGGTCGTCCTTTTCCGTCGGCGCCGTCTTGGCCCGCCACGATGCCGGCGGAAGGTAGCGCGTATGGGTCATGCCCAGGGGCTGCCAAACGTGGGTAAGCGCGTACTGGTCAATTCTCTCGCCGCTCAATTTGCGCACCAGTTCGGCCAACACCACGAAGTTAATATCGCTGTACTCGAAATGCGAACCCGCCGGGTAGGCGAGCGCGGTCGCGTACGCCTTCTCGACTCCGGTATCGTATCCAAACCACGAAGGCCGCTGCGGAATATCAGGCGGCAGGCCGGAGTAATGCGTCAGCAACTCGCGGATCGTCACCTGGTCCTTGCCGTTGCGCGCGAACTCGGGCAGATACTTGGCCACCGGATCATTCAGCCGGAACCGCCCCTGCTCCAGCAACTGCATGATCGAGGGCGTCACCGCCACAACTTTCGTCAGCGAAGCGCAGTCGAAAATGGTGTCGAGCGTCATTTTTTCCGGATGCGGCAGCAGTGCCCGGTCGCCAAAGGCTTTGCGGTACACGATTTTGTCTTCGTGGCCAACGACGACCACCGCGCCCGGCATTTCGCCGAGATCAATCGAATGCAAAACCAAGGTATCGAGGCGCGACCAGTTGAGGGTCGGCGCGGCGATTTTTGCCGGCGGAGTCTTGAGAGCGATCGCCCAGGCGGAAATCCCGAGCAGGAGGGTCAAAAGTGCAAAACGGCGGAAAGGCATGTTGTAGTTGCTAGTTGTAGACGGAACTGGCTAGAGTGTCAAACATGCAAGGTGTTCGCCCTAAATCGCTCGGCCCCTCGCTCGACCAACTCGACACCGAGCAGGTGAATCCGCGGACCGTCGGACTGGACCGGTTGCCCACTCTCGCCATGATCCGCCGCCTCCAGCGCGAAGACGCCACCGTCGCCCCAGCCGTCGCCCGCACCGTGGTGGCGATCGCGCGCGCCGTCGAAGCCATGTCCGAGCGCTTTAAAAGAGGCGGACGCATCATCTACATCGGCGCCGGCACCAGCGGGCGCCTCGGCGTGCTCGACGCCTCCGAGTGCCCGCCGACGTTTGGAATCGCTCCGGGCCGCATCGTCGGCGTGATCGCCGGTGGCAAGCCCGCCCTGACCCGATCTTCGGAAGGGGTCGAAGATTCACCCACCGCCGGACGCCACGATCTGGCCCAGCTCCGCCTCAAGCCCGACGACTGTGTCGTCGGCATCGCCGCCAGCGGCCGCACTCCTTATACCGTGGCCGCCCTAATCTGGGCCCGCCGCCAAGGCTGCCTCACCGTGGCGATTGCCTCCAGCCGGAATTCACCGCTGGCCCGCGCGGCGGAGGTTGCCATTGAACCGCTCACCGGCGCCGAATCCATCGCCGGCTCGACCCGCATGAAAGCGGGCACGGCCCAAAAAATGGTGCTCAACCTTTTGTCCACCGGCGTCATGGTGCGGGTGGGGCGCACGCGCGGCAATTTGATGGCACATGTGCAATCCACCAACGTGAAACTGCGGCGACGGGCGGCGCGCATTCGGCAGGCGGGCGAGCTGTGATTGACGCCTTCGTCGCCGGAACCGTGCTTCTGCCCGATGGCGCGGTCGCGCCCGGTGTAATTCTGGTTGACGATGGCACCATCGTCGCCGCCGGTCCACAAGCCGCCGTCGTCATTCCGACTGGGGCCCGGCTGCGCGACTTTGGTGACACGATCCTCGGGCCGGGGATGATTGACATCCACGTCCACGGTGGCGCCGGGCACGATTTCATGTCCGCCGACGCGGCCGGCATTGCCGCCGTGACCCGGCATCTGGCGAGGCACGGCGTGACGGGTTTCTTGGCCACCACCGTGTCCGCCCCCTGGGGCGCCACCCGGTCCGCCGTCGAACGGCTGAGCCGAGCCGGCTTGCGGCTGCACCTCGAGGGTCCGTTCCTCAGCCCGGCTCGGCGCGGCGTGCACCCGGTGGAAGACCTCCTCCCGCCGACGCTCGAACGATTGGACCAGCTTTGGCAAGCCTCCAGCGGGCGCGTCGCCCTGATCACCGTCGCCCCCGAACTGGCCGGCGCGCCCGAGTTCATCGCCGCCGCCAGCGCGCGCGGTGTTGCCGTCAGCATGGGCCATAGCGACGCCGATTGGCGCGCCGCCGCTGCCGGTTACGCCGCCGGCGCGCGCAGCGTCACCCATACTTTCAACGCCATGCCGCCGCTCGACCACCGTGCGCCCGGGCTACTGGGATTTGCCCTCAGCCAGCGCGAACTGTTCGCCGAGATCATCGCCGACGGCATCCACGTTGCGCCAGAAATGGTTGACCTTTTCCTGCGCGCCAAGGGCCGTGACCGCGCCGTTCTGGTCAGCGATGGCATCAGTGCCACCAGTTGCGGCGACGGCCGCTTTTGTCTCGGCTCGATCGAGGTTGAGGTCGCGCACGGCGCCTGCCGCGCGGGTGGCCGCCTGGCCGGCAGCGTGCTCACGCTGGATCAGGCGGTGCGTAACGTAATGCGCTTCGCCCACTGGCCGCTCGAAGACGCGCTGCGACTCGCCTCCGCCAACCCGGCGCGGCTTCTCAGAAATTCCACCAAAGGCCGGCTCACCCCTTCCGGCGACGCCGATTGCGTAGTGTTAACCAGCGAAGGCGACATTGTTGCCGCCTTCATCGCCGGACGGCAGGTAGACTAAATTCAATGGATAAGCTCGTCATTCTCGGCCAACGCCCCCTCAACGGAACCATTCGCATCAGTGGCGCCAAAAACGCCGCGCTGCCGGCCATGGCCGCCTGCCTGCTCACGGCCGAGCAGGTGGTGCTGAAAAATATTCCCGACGTGCGCGACATTCAGACCACGCGCAAGCTGCTCGAAGCCATGGGCGTCGAGAGCGAGGGATCGGGCAGTCATCACCGCATCGGGCTGCGCGCCCGCACCTTGACCCACCCTGAAGCCGATTACGAACTGGTGAAAACCATGCGCGCCTCGACCCTCGTACTGGGCCCGCTTTTGGCTCGCACCGGGGCCGCGCGGGTATCGCTGCCGGGCGGATGCGCCATCGGTGCACGTCCGATTGACCTGCACTTGAAGGGTCTGGAGAAGCTCGGCGCACATTTGCGCCAGGAGCATGGCTACGTTATCGCCGAAGCCCGCCAACTCACCGGGTGCCATTACACTTTCGACCGCATCACCGTCACCGGTACCGAGGACGTCCTCATGGCCGCCGTACTCGCCCAGGGTGAGACCGTGCTCAACAACTGCGCCCGTGAACCGGAGGTGGTAGACCTCGCCGTTCTCTTGGGAAAAATGGGGGCGCGCATCGAGGGTGCCGGCACCGCGACCATTCGCGTCCAGGGTGTGAAGGAGCTTGGCGGCGCCACCCACGCCATCATTGCTGACCGCATCGAGACTGGAACGTTTCTGATTGCCGCGCTCATCAGCCGCGGCCCGCTCACTCT
>JANWLQ010000182.1 GCA_025450725.1 Terriglobales bacterium | reverse complement strand
TTTTAGGGGACAGGTTCGGTCCACCTGCATTTCCGATGCCAAACGTGGCAAAATCAGAAGTGCGATGCAGCGTCTGGCCACCGACCAACTGTGCAAATTGTATAAGGGCCGGGCTGTGGTCAACGGCGTCAGCGTTCATATTGAGCGCGGCGAGGTGGTCGGCCTGCTGGGGCCCAACGGGGCCGGCAAGACAACCACGTTCAACATGATCGTGGGGCAGATCGCGCCCGATATGGGCCGGGTCCTGCTCGACGACAAGGACATCACCCGGCTGGCCATGTATCAGCGGGCCCAGTTGGGCATCAGCTATCTGCCGCAGGAACCCTCGGTGTTCCGCAAACTGACGGTGGAACAGAACTTGATGGCGATCCTCGAGATTCTCAACTTGAGCGCGCAGGAACGGCAGGGGCGGCTGGAGCGGCTGCTGGAACAGTTGGGTCTGGGCAAAGTGCGGCGAACCATGGGCTACGCGCTCTCCGGCGGCGAGCGGCGCCGGGTCGAGATCGCGCGCGGGCTGGTGATCGCGCCCTCGTTCATGCTGCTCGACGAGCCGTTCAGCGGCATTGATCCGCTGGCGGTGCTCGATTTGCAGCACATCATTTCGCAACTGCGGGCGGAGGGGATCGGCATTCTCATCACCGATCACAATGTTCGGGAAACGTTAAGCGTGACCGACCGCGCCTACATCATCAACGACGGCAGGATTTTCCGCATGGGCACGCCGCGCGAGCTGGGTGAGGATACCGAGGTGCGGCGCGTATATCTGGGAGAACTGGTCCTCTACTAACCATGGCCATGAACCTGGGTCCGAAGCTAATCGCCAAACCGTCGCTGAAGCAGACGCTGACGCCCGGGCTGGTGCAGATGGTCAACATCCTGGCCATGAACAAGCTCGAGCTGCAGGAGGCGATCAGCGCCGAGTTGCTGGAGAATCCGCTGTTGGACGAGACGGCCGAAGAGTCAGCGCCGGGCTTGGACGAGTTGATGCGGCTGGAAGAGGACCTGCGGCGGGAGACGCCGCAAGGCACGGCGGGGAGCGAGATGATGCCCGCCGACGCGCCCACGGATGCGGCGGCGCAAGCGGCGAACGATGCGGCGAGCGATGCCGCCAGCGAAGCGGCGACCGAAACGGCGGCCGAAAACGCGGATGCGTTTGAAGAGATCGATTACGGAGATTTTTTTACCGAGTACCTCGACCCCGGGTTCCAGAAGCAGGAACGAGAGGACGTCGAGCGACCGTCGTTCGACAACTTTCTGAGCGCGCCGACCACGTTGAGCGACCACTTGCGCTGGCAGTTGCGGGTGGAACCGATTGACGAGGATCTGCGCACGGCGGCCGAGGCGATTATCGGCAACCTTGATGAAGACGGCTACCTGACGGCGGAGGAGGAAAAGGGCAGCCAGAAGGTGCGGCGCCCGCTGCGGGTCGAGGAGATTGCCGAGAGCGAGGACCTGCCGGAGATTCTGGTGCACGAGGCGCTGAATATCGTGCAGCGTTTCGATCCGCCCGGGGTCGCGGCGCGCGACCTGCGCGAGTGCCTGTTGATTCAGTTGTACCAATTGCCGACGGTCCCGATTTTGGCCATTGCGCTGGTGGATGAGAACCTGCACGCGCTGCAAAACCCACGGCACCAGGAGCTGGCCAAGAGCTTGAACGTGTCGGTCGAGGAAATCGAGCGGGCGCTGGGCGAAATCCGGCGGCTGGATCCCTATCCCGGCCGGCGCTTCAACCCGGCCAATACCCGCGTGGTCGAGCCCGACGTAGCCTTCGTCAAGCGCCACGAGGGCAAATGCCTGATCTGCGGGCGCGAGAGCTGCCGCAACGGGTATCAAATCCTGATGAACGACGACGGGCTGCCCAACCTGAGCCTGAATCACCAGTATCGGGAAATGAAATGGAATAGCGACCAGCGCGACGCCAGCCGCTACGTCAAGGAGCGCTACGCATCGGCGATTCAGTTCCTGCGCAATCTCGAGCAGCGCAAGCAGACGATTGCGCGCGTTTGCCATTCGATCGTCGAGCGCCAGGGCGATTTCCTCGATTACGGCCTCGACTTCCTCAAGCCGATGATGATCAAGGAAGTCGCGGAGGAGATTGGAGTCCACCCCTCAACGGTGAGCCGCGCGGTGGCGAACAAGTACGTCCACACGACCCAAGGCGTGCTCGAACTGCGGTACTTTTTCACCGAGTCGGTGCAGGGGACGCGGGGGGCGGAGACGTCGCTGGTGAACTTGAAGCGGCGGGTGAAGCGTATTATTGAAGCCGAGGACGCGCACCATCCGCTGACCGACGACCGGATCACCGCCATGCTGAAGGAGCAAGGGATCGAAGTGACGCGGCGCACCGTGGCCAAGTACCGCGAAGACATGCGGATTCCCTCGACCCATCACCGCCGGGTGCGGGGCAACGAGTAGATGGACAAGAAACCACGCCCGCGGAAACGGAACGCCACGCCGGGCGCGGAACTGCATTTGGTCATCATTACCGGGCTGAGCGGTTCGGGCAAGGGCTCGGTGGTGAAAGTATTCGAGGATTCGGGCTACTACTGCGTGGACAACCTGCCGGTCGAGCTGCTGCGGCGCTTCGTCGAGCTGATCCAGCAGACCGATGAGGTGCAGCGGGTGGCGGCAGTGGTGGACATCCGCGAGGGCCAGCGGCTGGAGAATCTGCCGGGGCTGGTGGCGGAGCTGCGGGACGCGCCGCTGCGGCTGACGCTGCTGTTTCTCGAGGCCAGCGACGAGGCGATTACGCGGCGGTTCAGCGAAACGCGGCGTCCGCACCCGCTGGCGCGCGGCGTCGCCGGGGCGGAGGGCGGCGTGCGCCGGGGCATTCAGGCGGAACGGCGGAGGCTCGCGACAATCCGGGCCGGCGCCGACGTGGTCATTGACACATCGAAATTCAACGTCCATGAGCTGCGGGCCTATGTGCAGGAGAAGGTGATCCAGGCCGGGCTGGCGCCGGGGCTGCAGATCGGCGTCACCAGTTTCGGGTTTCGCAATGGCCTGCCCAGCGACGCCGACCTGGTGTTTGACGTTAGGTTTTTGCCGAACCCAAATTACATTGCCACGCTGCGGCAGCATACCGGGAAGGACCCCAAGGTCGGCGCCTATATTCGCGGCTTCCCGCAGACCGGGGAGTTCATCCACCGCATACGCGATTTGCTGGCCTATCTGATTCCGCATTACATGCACGAGGGCAAGAGCTACTTGAACATCGCGGTCGGATGCACCGGCGGCCGCCACCGCTCGGTGTACATCGCCGAGGCGCTGCGGCGCGAGCTGCGGCAGTTGGGGTACAAGCCCAGCCTCGCGCACCGCGATCTGCGGCGCTAACATGATGCGCCGACTCCTGCGCTATGTCGCGCCCTACTGGCTGCCGCTGGTGGCGGCGCTGATCCTCATGGCGGCGGCGAGCGGGCTCGACGGCGGCGTCGTGGTTTTGGTAATCCCGGTGGTCAAAAAGCTTTTGAACCCGGCGAGCGGCGGGGGCGAGATTGAGCTTGTGCCGGCGCGGGCGCCGTTTCTGAGCCATCCCATCTACTTGAACCGGTTTGTGCCGGCGGCGTTTACGCACAACGTGGGTTCCATCATTGCGCTGGCGCTCATAACCTTCGTCGTCGGCAAGGCGGCGAGCGAGTACCTGGGCACCTACCTGATCAATTATGTCGGCTACGGAGCGGTGACCGACCTGCGCAACCGGCTGTTTGCAAAATTGATCCGGCAGTCGGCGGCTTTTTTCCAGCGGCAATCCACCGGGCGGTTGATGTCCACCGCGGTGAACGACATCGAGCGGATTCAGACGGCGGCGTCGGCGTCACTGGCCGATGCGGTGCAGCAGATCTTCACCATGATCGTGTTCGGTGCCATTCTACTGTTGCTCAATTGGCAATTGACACTGTACGCGGTGGTGCTGACGCCGCTGGTGATAATCCCGAGCGTGCGCCTGGGGCGGCGGGTACGGCGGACGACGCGCAAGAGCCAGGACGAAATGGCCGACGTGCAGCACATCTTGCACGAAACCTTCACCGGCAATCGCATCGTGAAGGCCTTCAATATGGAAGGGCGCGAAATCGCGCGTTTCCGCGAGGCGGCGCGGCGACTGCTGCGCTACAATCTGCGCTACGTCCAACAGCAGGGTATCAGCTCGCCGTTGATGGAGATATTGGGGGCGATGACAGTTGTGGCGTTGCTGCTCTACGCGCGCACCGCGATCGGGCGCGGCACGATGACGTTCCCGCTGGTGCTGGTGTTTTTTGTCTCCTTGATCAAGCTGTACGAGCCCCTGCGGCGGTTGGCGGGGATTTACAACAATTTCCAGGCGGCGGCGGGATGCGCGCAGCGGGTTTTCGAGTACCTCGACGCCGCCGACGACCTCAGCGACCGTCCGGGCGCGGCGGCGTTGGCGCGCTTCGAGCGTTCGGTACGTTTTGAAGAAGTCGGATTCGCCTACCAACCGGGTGAACCGCTGTTGCACGAGATCGATTTCGAAGTACAGCGAGGGCAGGTGCTGGCGCTGGTTGGCTCGAGCGGCGCCGGGAAAACGACTCTCGTGAACCTGATACCGCGCTTTTTCGACGTGACCAGCGGACGGGTGCTGATCGACGGCGTGGACGTGCGCGACGTGACCCAGCATTCCTTGCGCGAGCAGATCGCCTACGTGACCCAGGACACAATCCTGTTCAACGACACCGTCGCCAACAACATCGCCTATGGTGCGGCGACGGGGGCGCGCGGCGGCGACCTGCCGGCCCGGGTACGCGCGGCGGCGGAGGCGGCGCTGGCCGACGAGTTCATCACCGCCATGCCGCAAGGCTACGAGACCATGCTGGGTGAGCGCGGGCTGCGCCTCTCGGGCGGACAGCGGCAGCGGATTTCGATCGCCCGCGCGCTGCTGCGCGATGCGCCGATCTTGATCCTCGACGAGGCGACGAGCGCGCTCGACAACGAGAGCGAGGTGCTGGTGCAGCGGGCGCTGGCCAATCTGATGCAGCACCGCACCGTATTCGTGATTGCGCACCGGCTCTCGACCGTACGCAACGCCGACCGCATTCTTGTTCTAGAGCAGGGCGGCATCGTTGAGAGCGGCACGCACGCGGACTTGCACCGTGCGGGCGGCGTCTACCGCAGACTGTATGACTTGGGGCAGGGTGGCGCGGGCGGCGAGGAGGGCTTGAGCTCAGAGGTCGCGGGGAGCGCCGGAAACCTGGCCATGGGAAAGGTCGGCGACTAGAGCCACGCCGCCAATCACGTTGCCCACGAGCGCCGGAAGGAAAAAGCGGCCGTGATGGGGCCTTCGGCGTCGATTTCAGGTTCGGAATGGGGCGGTTCGGCCACGCTGGTGTTGTTGGATGCGGCGGCGCTAAGCCTGGCGCGAGGCGAGCCTCGCGGGTGTAGACTAGGCGGCATGTCGAAACTCTGGGGTGCGGTTTTGGTGGTCAGCTTGGGCGCGATGGCCCAGGCGCCGAACAATGGCGCAATGCAAGCAAAGCTGCGGGCGGAGGAGGCCGCCAACTCCAAGGTGATGTGGATAATGCACAACATCGCGGACGTGTATGGTGCCCGCAATACCGGCTCGCCCGTGTTGAAGGCGGCCGACGACTGGGCGGTGCGAACCATGACCGGCT